>JAEXJU010000079.1 GCA_023448955.1 Bacteroidota bacterium | reverse complement strand
GTTATGGCGGACACGATAAAAAAATCGAAGTCAATAATCTTAAAGAAGCGCCAACTGTTCTGATAGGAACTCCGGGCAGAATTGCTTATCATCTTAGAAACAATAATTTCGACCCAAAAACAATTAGAACCTTGGTTTTGGACGAGTTTGATAAAGCTCTGGAATTAGGTTTCCAAGATGATATGGAATATATTATAAGTTCTCTGACAGGTCTTTCGCAACGTATTTTGACTTCTGCAACGGTGATGGACAACATTCCTAAGTTTGTAGAACTCAGCAATGAAAAGAAAATCAATTTCCTCAAAGAAAATGAGTCAAAACCGAACATTCAGCTGAAAAAGGTAATGACCACGCCGGAAGAAAAATTAAATACACTTTTCCAACTCATCTGTAAAATCGGGAACAAAAGAACTTTGATTTTCTGCAATCACAGAGACGCTGTAGATAGAATCTCAGAATTATTACGAGAGAAGGGTATACAAAGAGAAACCTTCCACGGCGGAATGGAACAGGACGAAAGAGAACGTGCGCTTCTGAAATTCAGAAATGATTCTGCAAGAATTTTGATTACAACAGATTTGGCTTCCCGAGGATTGGACATTCCTGAGGTTGAATCTATTGTCCATTATCAGCTTCCTCCAAAAGAGGACGCTTTTATCCACAGAAACGGCCGCACAGCCAGAATGAATGCCAAAGGTTTTGCGTATCTGATTATGTCGGAAGAAGAAAATTTCCCTTTTATTAAAAACAATACTCCAGAGGAAAGCGTTACCGGCTTCACGAAAGTACCTGAAAGAACGCCTAATCAAACGATCTATATCAGCGCAGGCAAAAAAGACAAGGTCAATAAGGTTGATATTGTTGGCTATTTGATTAAAAAAGGTGGTCTTTGGAAAGATGACATTGGCTTGATTGAAGTGAAAGACACGACTTCTTACGTTGCCGTAAACCGAAAAAAGACGATTGAACTTCTGAAAAAACTTTCCAGCGAAAAACTGAAAGGTAAAAAGGTGAAAATGGAAATCGCTTATTAAGTTTATTAATCCATAAATATTATATTTGTAATCTTCAAAAAGTTTTTGACTCCAAATGAAACTCAATCTTCCGGACAAACTCTATTATTCTATTGGTGAAGTGGCCAAAGCTTTTGATGTGAATACATCTCTGATCCGTTATTGGGAGCAGGAATTCCCCATCATTAAGCCCAAAAAAAACAAAAAAGGAAACAGATACTTTACGCCGGAAGACATTAAAAATCTAAAGATTATCTATCATCTCGTAAAAGAAAAAGGTTACACTTTAGACGGAGCGAGAGTTGCGCTGACTACCAATTCCAGAATTTCTGAAACCATCACTTTGATAGACCGTCTAGAATTCGTTAAAGCAGAACTTATTAAACTGAAAAACTCGTTAAACGATTAATTTTTTTATTTAAGATCAATTTCTATTAATTTTTATCGGTTTTTCATTATATTCGTGTAAACACTAATAATGAAACCCGATTTACCTTTTCAGATCAGGAAAAGGCAGTTATACAGCCTTGCTATTTTTGGATTCTTAATTATCATTGGAGAATTATACTTTTCAATTTATAAAAAAAACCAAAGTTATAAAGTTCCTGACATTCAATTCCTGTCAAAATATCAGCCAGAAGTCATTCTCACTGAATTTGACCCCAATAATCTGGATGCTAATCAATGGAAAGATCTTGGCTTTAGCGAGAAGCAGGTCAAAACAATCTTAAAGTATAAGAACATCGTTGGCGGAAGCTTCCAATCAAAAAATCAATTTAAAAAATGTTATGCTGTTTCGCCGGAACAATATCGGCGATTAAAGCCTTATATAATACTTCCTGAAAATAATTCTAAGCAAGATTTTCAAAATAATTATAAGATTTATGAGAAGAAAAAGCTTGCAATAAGAGGAAAATTCAATCCGGATCAATATTCTCAGAAAGATTGGGAAAACCTTGGTTTTTCTGAGAAACAGGCCGCTGCAATCTTAAAATATAAAAGTTATCTTGGCGGAAGTTTCATTAGTAAAGAAAAACTGAAGGAATGTTTTATTATTAATGACGAGCAATTTTCTCAGATGTCTGCATACCTTATTCTTCCTGATAAAACACCCGAAAACTTCGTACAAAAAATACACTCTAAACAAGAGAAAGCAGCTTTCAAAATCAGCGATTACTTTGATCCTAACCAATTGAACGCTGAGCAATGGCAAGCCTTGGGATTTACTGAAAAACAAGCGAATGTCATTGTAAATTATAGAGATAAAAACCTAAGGGGAAGTTTTAAATCAATGGAAGATATCCAGAAATGTTTTGTGATTTCTGAAGAAAAATTTACAGAGATGAAGCCTTGGATCAAGCTTACATCAATAGAAAAACCAAAAGAAGAAAAACCTAACATCCTTGAGAAAACAGATTTTTCTAAGGTTGATGTTAATCAAATCACATTCAAACAACTACGTGAATTTGGTTTTACAGAGAAAGATGCTGCCGGAATATTGGCTTTTAGAAAAAAACTAGGCGGATTTATTCAAAAAAAACAAATATTAGAGACCTACGATATTGACAGAGCTCTGGTGGAAAAACTCATTTACTCTGCACAAATAGATAATTCCAATGTCAAAAAATATTCTCTTTCTGATGCTCCTGAAGAGTGGCTGAAAACGCATCCCTATTTTAAATATTCTGCGGATAAAATTATATACTACAGAATTACAAATCCGGAAGAAAGAAAGATTCTGAAATTCCTTAAGCTAAAACCAGAATATGAAGAAAAGATGAGATTATATCTTCGATAAAAAATATTTTACTGAAAATCAGCAAATTAAAATGAAAATATGAATTTTTTTAACATAAATTAAATAGTAATTAAAATTGGCAAAAATTTTGATAGTTAATTTATATACAATTTTATATAAAATTAGTAAATAAATAAACTAAAAAAAACCAATTAAAATTATATTCTATGAAAAATTATTTAAAATTGATCCTCGGATTATTTGCACTTTCATTCTTCATCTTTTCTTGTGATGATAACGACGATGACAAAATGATGCAAAGCGAAAAATCAATCGCAGCATTAGTTACTGAGACTCCAAATCTTTCCTTACTAAAAACAGCAGTTGTGAGAGCAGGATTGGCAGAAACACTTTCAGGAAGCGGAACTTTTACAGTATTTGCGCCAACTAATGAAGCTTTCGCAGCAGCAGGTTTAGGAACAGAAGCAGCAATTAATGCAGTTCCTGTAGAAACGCTTAAAAACATTCTTCTGTATCACGTTTTATCACAAAAATATCCAGCTGCTAACATTCCTAACGGAACTACAGAACTAACAACAGCAAGCAATTCAAAAACTTATGTTACGAAGAAAAGTGCCGGTGTATATGTGAATGGATCTGCAATGGTAACCACTGCTGATATCAATGCCAGCAACGGTGTGGTTCACGTTATCAATAAAGTGTTGATGCCGCCATCACAAAACATTGTACAACTTGCACAAGGAAATACCAACCTTAGCTACTTAGTTGCTGCGGTTACAAGAGCAAGCCAGGGAAGCACAAATGTGGCTCAGGTACTTTCAACTACAAATCCATTAACAGTTTTTGCACCAACTAATCAAGCATTTATTGACGCAGGTTTTGCAACTACAGACGCTATTATGGCCGCTGATCCTGCAACATTGACAAGTATCCTAACTTACCACGTAATCGGAGCGAGAGTTTTTTCATCTGACCTTACAGAAAATGCAATGCCTACGACGCTGAATGGTGGTAAAGTCACTATTACATTGACTGGTGGAGCAAAAGTGAAAGGTAACGGCAATACAACTGCTTCAAACATCACAGCTGTTGATA
>JAEXJU010000073.1 GCA_023448955.1 Bacteroidota bacterium | reverse complement strand
TTTTCAAGAATCTGTTCAATATTTTCCTTTGTTTTTTCTGTAAAATCTACCGAAGAATTAATGTTGTAAAATGCAATTTCGTGACCGTTAAATGATATGTTTTTAATCAACTTCTGAAGTCTCTCCGCAACAGAAATTTCGATAAAAAAAGTAGCCTGAAATTCATGAAGTTCTAATAAGAGCAAGATTATTTCAGTTTTATCTTCTATAGCTTTTATCAATGACTCTTCATTGTAATTATTGCCTAATACAATGTTGTTTTCAGGAAAAGTTATATTGAAAGTTAATAAAATCACTTAAACTTTATTTTATGTAGTTTTTATAATAAATTAAAAATCAGATGTTAAATAAATTTTTATTTTAATTTAAGATTAAACTGTTATCGCTTGCCCAGTTTTACTTTTAAGTTATTTATCATATCTATTGACATTGTTGAAATATCAAACTTATAATCTAATCCCCAATCTTGTTTTGCAGCAGAATCATCAATACTTGCCGGCCAGGAATCTGCAATAGCCTGACGGAAATCCGGCTCATATTTTATCTCAAAATCCGGTATGGTTTTGTGGATCTCAGCTGCCAATTCTTTAGGTGTGAAACTCATCCCACCCAGGTTATATGAGTAACGGATTTTTACATCTTCTTTGGGAGCTGTCATGAGCTTAATTGTGGCATCAATGGCATCGTCCATATATAACATTGGCATCGCCGTATCTTCTTTAATAAAGCTTGTATATTTTCCATTTTCCACAGCCTCGTAGAATATCTCAACGGCGTAATCTGTAGTTCCGCCGCCTGCCGGAGCTTTCCAAGAAATCAGTCCGGGATAACGGATGCTTCTGATATCAACATCGTATTTTTCAAAGTAATATTCGCACCATTTTTCGCCCGCCATTTTTGAGATGCCGTACACGGTAGTCGGATTGAGCACTACTTCCTGACCTACATTTTCTTTTGGAATACCTTTCCCAAAAACTGCAATGGAGCTCGGCCAGAATATTTTTTTAATAACGCCTTCTTTTGCCAATTCGCAAAGATGAATTAATGGATCCAAATTCAGTTTCCAGGCAAATAACGGTTGTTTTTCAGAAGTTCCGGAAAGTAATGACGCGAGATGGTAAACCGTAGTTATTTTATGTTCTTTGATAACGTCTGTAACCGCTTGGAAATTAGTAACATCTAATCTTTCATAATAGCCGGCTTCGGTAATGCCTTCTTTCCATTTGTCAAGTCCTGATGCGATAACATTTTCTTTACCGTAAATTTCTGATAATTTGGCGGTTAGTTCCGTTCCAATTTGGCCAAGCGCACCTGTAATGAGAATTTTTTCTGTCATAGTTTCATTTTTACTTTTCCTGATTCGCAAATCTAATTAAATTTGGGATTGAGAATCAAAAAGAATTCCAATAAATTTTTTAATAATTTAATAAAATGAAAATCGTCGTTTTTGGAAACGAAGATGCAGTAACATTTTACTGATTAACAAATAAAGTTTCAGCTATGAAAAAACAGTCACCAATTATAGAAGTAACCGAACTTGCTAATATTTCGGGTAATCCTGATGTCCGAATTTTTGACGTTAGAACAGGTCCGGATGCTAGAGAGGAATACAGGAAAAATCATCTTCAGAAAGCAGTTTTCGTTGATCTTAATTCTGATCTGGCGAATATTGATAATCCAAGAAATGGAGGAAGACATCCTTTGCCAAACTTTGAAGATTTTATAAAAACTTTAGGCAGATTGGGAATTAGTAAGGATTCTCAAGTTATTATTTATGATGATAAAAACGGAGCCAATGCGGCAGCAAGATTTTGGTGGATGCTGAAGTCGGCTGGTCATCAAAATGTTCAGGTTCTGAATGGCGGTTTGCAGTCCGCTGAAAATCAGAATTACCCTTTAGCTTCAGGTGACTATTCTTATCCCGAAACAGAATATATTTCTGAATACAGAGATTGGCAATTGCCACAAATCATGATCGATGATGTCAAAAAAGCAACTCAGGATGCAGATTCGGTAATTATTGATGTTCGTGAATCACAACGCTACAATGGTATTACTGAGCCAATTGATTTGGTGGCAGGTCATATTCCGAATGCTAGGAATTTTCCTTTTGCAGATAATCTTGCCGATAACGGCTTGTTTAAATCTCCTGAAGTTCTGAGAAATATCTATGCAGAATTATTTGAAAATTTTGACAAAAACAAAATTACATTTCATTGTGGTAGTGGTGTAACAGCTTGTCATTCTCTTCTAGCTTTGGATTATGCAGATTTAGAAATCCCGAATTTGTATGTGGGAAGCTGGAGTGAGTGGAGCAGGAATGAGTTGTAGAGTTTGAGGGTTTGAGAGTTTGAGAGTTTTTAGAGTAGTTTTTAAAAGAGCGATATGCTTGTAGAAAAGAAATTTCCTTTTTTTCTAAATCTCCGAGGGAGCGAAACAACAAATTACTAATGCACACAATATGTCACTCTTGTGGAGTTCCAAAATCACATGTTTAAATTTACTACAAACATCTCGCTCTTACAGAGCTATAAGATTCTAAAACTCTCAAACTCAAAAACTCGCTCTCACCTGCATGCTTCCAATGTGAATGGTTCTGTCTCCGGAATTTCGGCCTTCATAATTGACATTAAGCTGAATGAATGAATTAATCGCTTGCTGAATGTAGAGTGTCCAAACCTGATTTTTGCCGGGTTTCAGACCTTCCAGCATCTGATTTCCTACAATACTGAAGTTATTTCCCGTAAAATCATTATTAATAAAAGAAAAGTTGGCTCTCACAGATGTTTTTTGTTTTTCCCACTGTAATGTTCCCGATATCTCATAAGTTTTTAAAATCTCGAATCCATCAGTTCTTCTTTTCTGACGCAATGCGCCGAACAATTCGGTTTGTAGCGTTTCTGTTAATTTATAAGTGGCTTTCGGTTTGGTTTCCCAGTTCTGAAGCAGGTAATTTCTTGATGCGTAAATCTGTGAGCTGTTTGTAACATTCTGAAGCGTATTTTCCCAGTCTGCCCGGAAAGCTTTTGTGAAAGAATAACCGATGGTCATGAAATGGGATTTTTGTCCGTGAGATTCATTACTGAAATTGGCATTAACCAGATTATCATTATCAGTGTATCGGTAACTCCCGTTCCAGCCAGATTTGTCACTGGAATTGAAAAGCGCAGAAGCCAAAATATTCTGTGTCCTGAGCAACTGATCGTTTTGTCTTTTGAATGGATTCCAGACCAATACTTCACTTCCTTTGAGGTATGAGTTTTGAGAAAGTAAGGATATGTTGAAATTCCAACGTTTCAGGAAAGCATTTTCTGATCGGATAATTACTGATGGATTAACGAATAAAGCCAGCTGAAGTTTATTCTTGTTGGAAGCAAGATAATTGACGCTGTTGGTATACACTCGGATATATTGTGCAAGGTCTGCATATTCTGCCACTTCAAACTCGTCTAATTGCTGAATACCGTCACTATTATAATCTGTCCATTTGTAAACGCCCTGTCCGTCGGTCACTTTGATGTACTGAAACTCCCGTTGCGCTTCCTGTCCGTTTCCAAGTTCATAGAAAAGCTGAAGGCGCATTCCGTTTTTGAATAACTGCTGGTTATAAAGAATGTTTCCTACCACGAAATCCTGATTCTGCTCATTTGCAAAAGTCTTATTCTCATAAAAAAACTTTCTGTAATGCACCAAAGTGGATAACTGTGTTTTTTCTGTTTTGATGATTTGACTTTCCGCCATTATGCCGAGAATGTTGTTCATTTTCTGTAACCGGTTATCTAAAACAGAATCATTGCTGCGGAAATATAGCCGACTAATTAATTTGGTTCTGGCAGAGTCCGCCATTTTTTTCTGAATAAAAACTTCCCGCCAGCTAAAACTTGTTACATCAAGAAGCTGAGTGGAATTGTACTTTTTTTCGTTGTGTTCCATAGATCCTCCCAGCATCCAGCTTCCCTTCTTGCCGGCTAATTCAGTAGAGGCTGCACCACGGATAAAAGTTGTATTGAGATCGGTTGATTTGGTGTCGAGATAGGAGATGGTTGCCAGGTTTGTGAACTTTCCGGTTTTCCAGGTGGCATCTATGTCATTTTTTATGCCTTTGTAGCTATTTTTTTCTTCAAGATAATTAATTTTATAATTGATGAAGGATGTTTTATTAAAATCATTGAGAAATGAAAAGATGAACCTGTTCTGTGTGATCTTGTTAAATTCGTTGATCAGGTTAAAATCTCTCCAGAAATCGACATTATTAATCCTGTCCAGAATATGAAAATTCTTTTGAATCACTTGATATTCAACCATTGGTGTTCCTGTCCAAGTATTTTTCCGGAAGGTTTTATTAGCATAGATTCTCGCTGCGTAACCAATATTTTGTTGATTGTCACGCGAAGAAAATGTGTTGATG
>JAEXJU010000046.1 GCA_023448955.1 Bacteroidota bacterium | reverse complement strand
GTCTGGATGTCAATCTGGTAAAGGTCTGGAAAAACGGTTGGGCAATAAAATCCGGAGGTAACTTTCAGAAGTTGGGCGATCAAAGCGCACCGGATTATAACCTCAAAAATACAGGTTCGGATTTTTCTTCTTTCAATTTTACTTTGCAAAAGAATATTTTCAAAAGCGGAATATCATTCGATTATTATCTCACCAATCAGAATCTTGGCATTTTGAGAGATTCGCACGTTTCCACACCGCGGGATTATGAAGCGGCAATGAACACACCAATCCCATTCTATTCAGGAAAGTTCAGTTATGATATAGAAAATCCGAGGCAGCTGGTAGAACATCATCTGGCAAAAGTTTCTGCATTTAACAGGTTCGAAAACATCGGAAAAATATCTGCCACATACAGTTTTCAATACAATCACCGTCAGGAGTTTGACTTGAGAAGAGGAACGCTCAGTGCGATTCCGTCACTTGATTTAGCGCTGATGACGCATCAGTTCAATATCAATGATCTTCTGGAAAGAGAAAAATGGTCTTTGGAAACAGGAATTGATGCTGCCTTTCAGAATAATTATTCAGATCCGGCGACGCAGGCAAGAAGGCTGATCCCTAATTATGACAAATATTCAGCAGGCATTTATTCGGTGTTCAAATATAAAATCTCACCTGTGCTGAATACCGAAGCGGGAATCCGTTATGATTACAATTATTATGATGTTACAAAATGGTATAACAAAAGCGACTGGGAAGATTATTATGCAGCAACTTTTCCGCAGTTCTATGTAAAAACGGATGCCAATAGAGTCTTGACAAGACCAAAACTGACTTTTGAGAACTGGTCTTACAACGCTGGTTTGGAATACCATCCGTCAGCCAGTTTTAATCTGAAATTCAACTATGCAAAAGTAGGAAGAACACCGAATATTGCTGAGCTTTTTTCAGACGGACTGCATCATTCTGCCGCTATTATAGAGAAAGGCAATATGAACATCAAAAATGAAGAAGGACACCAGTTCAACCTGGTTGCAGACGCCAGATTTGAAGTTCTGAAAGGCTTGGAAATTTCTGCTAACCCGTATTTCTTTATCACAAAGAATTTTATCAACCAGATTCCGAACGGCGTTTTGCAACTGACACAGGCTGGGACTTTTCCGGTTTGGATCTACCAGCAGATTGATGCCAAAATGTACGGACTGGATGTTGATGTTAATCTAAATATTACGGATAATCTTTCTTACAAAGGAAGGGGCGCTTACGTCTACGGACAGGACGAAACGAACAATGAACCGCTGATCCTGATGATGCCGGTTAATTTTTCGAATACTTTACAGTTTAAAAATCAGAAATGGCACGGATTCTATTTCAATATTGAAAATCAGACTTTTTTATATCAGAACCGTTTTCCGATTCATAATCTGGAATATACGGACTATATAGGTGGCGAAGAAGTCAATAAAACTGTGGACATCAGCACACCTCCAAAACAATATTCACTATGGAATATTCAGACAGGGATCAATCTGGCTAAGAATTTTTCTGCTGGCCTGACAGTTAATAATGTCTTCGATATTTCTTACAGAGATTATCTTAACAGAATGCGGTTTTTTGCCAACGATTTAGGGAGAAATTTCATTCTGAACTTCAGATACAAATTTTAAAATCAATTATTAAGTTATAAAAAATCAAAAATTTAAAACAATGAAAAGTAAATTCAATTTCAAAAAATTAGCAAGTGTTTTAGCTGCGTTATTTTTAATCTTTAATGTCATCTCTTGCCAGAGAGATGAGGATGTGGCAGCGGATGATCTTCCGCAGGAGGAGCTGACAAAAATTACTTTAAATGTGAAAAACCTGACAACACTTCAAAGTACTCCTTATAACTACATCATCGGTTCCGCTGCGCCGGTTATCAAACTGGAAGACGGAAAATCTTATGAGGTAACAACGACTTTCTGGAACGGTAGTGACGATGTAACCAAAGAAATAAGAGATGCTAAAGATGAACATTTTCTGATCTTTGATTTCCCGAAATCTACAATTAATCTTACCAGATTGGATGATGACAGCTCTACAGGAAAGCTTGGGAAAGTGGGATTGAAAACAAAATGGGACGTTACAAAAGTGGTAGGATCATCTTCACCATTATTAAAGTTAACCTTGATCCACGAGCCGGCATCTGCCAATGAAGCGCAAAACGGAACAGCGTGGGGAAGTGTTTCCGGTGGAGAAACCGATGCTGAAGCAACTTTCGGACTGTCCAACTAGAAACAGTTTTTTTTAATAATCAACAAAGGCATCTTTATGTTATGAAGATGCCTTTGTTATTTTTCCGTATTTCTGATAATTTATGATTTTTTATTAGAACCTGTTGGGGATTTAATTTTGCAATTCTTCAAAAATTGCCTATTTTTGCAACCTAAAAATTTCAATTAATGAACGTTACAGCAACCAACCATGACGAAGTGAGCGCATTGCTTACAGTAACATTGGAAAAATCTGATTATAAAGAAAAAGTAGAAAAACAATTGATCAACTATGCAAAAAATGCACAGGTTCCTGGATTCAGAAAAGGAAAAGTGCCATTGAGTATGGTTAGAAAACAATATGAAGCAGGTATCGCTTATGAAGAAATCAACAAACAGATTTCTGAAGCTTTGAATAATTACGTTGCTGAAAACAAATTAAGATTAGTAGGACAGCCGGTTCCACAGCCTGTAAACGATTTCAATCATAATGCAGATTCACTTTCTGTATCATTTGAAGTTGGATATGAGCCGGAATTCACAGTAGACTTGACTCAGTATGAAGCCCCACATTATAAAGTAGAAGCCTCTGATAAAGAAATCTCTACAAGTGTGGAAAACATGCAGAAGCGTTTCGCAGAAAGAGTTCCTGAAGAAAAAATCGGAAAGGATTCTTATGTGGCATTAGAAGTTTCTCAAGTGGTGGAAGCTGACGCAGAAGGTGAGCATCACCATCATCCAAAAAACGTAACGGTTTCCAAAGAACAAAAAGAAGCTTATGATCTTGTAAAGAAACTTAAAAAAGACGAGTCTGTAAAAGTTTCTAAAGAAGATCTTCAGGCAAAAGAAGAACTGGCTAAACAATTAGGTTTTAGCAAAGAGGAAGCAGAACATCTTCATCATAATGAGGTTGAAGTAACTGTAAAAGATATCTACGGACTAAACCTTGCAGAGCTTAACCAAGAGCTATTTGATAAAGTTTACGGAAAAGATGAGATCAAATCTGAGGAAGAATTGAAAGCTAGAGTTAAAACTGAGCTTGATGAATATTTCCAGCAGAATGCGGATGTTCATTTCGTAAACAAAATTCTTCAGCAGGTTAATGAAAAGCAAGACGTAAAATTACCTGAGGCTTTCCTTATAAAATGGTTGATGTTCTCTAACCAGAATATCACATCTGAAGAGCAGGCAAAAGAAATCCTTGAGAATGAAAAAAGCATTATCAAAGGTCAGATCCTGGAAGGGAAGCTGATGAATGATAATAATATTCAATTGGATTATGCAGAAGTTCTGGGTCAAGCTGAGCAGTTGGTAAGAAATCAATTGGCAATCTATGGTATTCACCATTTAGGAGATGATGAGGTTCAGAAATATGCTGCTGAAATGCTTAAAGATGAAAACCAGGTGAGACAAATTTCTTCTGAAGTTGCAATGGCTAAGCTGAAAGATGTAATCCTTGAAAAATCTAAAAAGACAGAAACTAAAATCTCTCACGATGAGTTTCTTGAAGAATTGAAGAAGTAATTTCCTCAGAATAAATGAAAAACGCTCCAAATCTGGAGCGTTTTTTTATTAGTGCCTTCAAGGTTTTCAAAACCTTAAAGTTGATTTATAAATTTAAGATAAGACTAAAAATTCAAAAACAATCTTGGATTAACCGGCTGATTATTCTTATGAACTTCATAATGAAGGTGCGGTCCTGTGGAGCGACCGGTATTTCCGGATTTGGCAATAATCTGACCTACTTTTACTCTGTCATTCGTTTCAACTAAAATTTCCGAAAGGTGGCCATATAACGTCGCCAGTCCGTTGCCGTGTTCCACAATGACACAGTTGCCATATCCGCCTTTGACACCCGCAAAAATAACTTTTCCAGAAGCGGCGCATTTAACAGGACTTCCATAAGCCACAGC
>JAEXJU010000037.1 GCA_023448955.1 Bacteroidota bacterium | reverse complement strand
AGCCAGATCTGTTGCCAAAAAACACAAAATCCAATAATACCAGGTGCTGAGATTAAAATCAAAAATACGGTATTGGTAAAAGAAAAACATTACTGCCATCGCAAAAACCTTCATCACAAGATCCAGCCCAAAGTTCATCAACGCAAGATAAATATTAGTAAACAGATCTTTTCTGCTATAAAGTTTGGCTTCCATAACGTGGCTGTATATCATTTCAGCCAGTATAACTACAGCATGCAGCGGAACTGCCCAGACATAAACGCTTTCCAGTGCATTTTCACCAAAAATGAATTCCATTTTATTAATTTGTCAGGTTATTGAAAAGAGGAAAAATTCCTTGTGTTAGTTTTGATAAACAAATATACAATCTAATTTGCTATAAAATAACTAGTAAAAGCTAAGTTAACGATTTGTTATTCAGAGGTTTTATTCGCCAATTGTCCACACGCTGCATCAATATCGCCGCCGCGGCTTTTTCTGATGACAATGGTAATACCGGCTTTTTCCAGTTCACGAACATATTTTTGTTCAGCCTCAATGCTTCTGTGGTCAAACTTACCTTCGCCAATCGGATTGTATTGGATCAGATTGACTTTGCTTGGAACTTGCCTGCAATATTTAATCAAAGCTTTGATATCTTCATCACCATCGTTGATCCCTTTCCATACACAATATTCAAAAGTGACAGGCGAGCCGGTTTTCTGATACCAATACTGAAGAGATTCCATAATATCCGTAAGAGGAAATTTCTCGGAAAAAGGCATAATTTCGTTTCGTTTATGCTCGATGGCTGAATGGAGAGAGAGCGCTAATTTCACTTTCAGTTCTTCATCGGCCAGCATTTTTATCATTTTCGGGATTCCGGAGGTGGAAACGGTAATTCGCCTTGGCGACATCCCGAGACCGTCTGGTTTTGTGATTTTGTGAATGGCTTCCACTACATTTTTGTAGTTCATCATCGGTTCGCCCATTCCCATAAACACAATGTTTGTAAGTGGTCTGTCAAAATATAATTTACTTTGACGGTCAATCAATGCGACCTGATCTACAATTTCTGCCACTTCCAGATTTCGCATTCTTTTCAGTTTGGCTGTCGCGCAGAATTCACAATTCAGAGAACAGCCTACTTGTGAAGAAACGCAAGCGGTGCTTCTGGATTCCGTTGGTATCAAAACCGATTCTACCATTAATCCATCGTGCAGCTTTACGCCATTTTTTATGGTTCCATCGGTAGATTTTTGAAGAAGATCTACCGCAATCGGGTTGATGAAAAAATCACGGGAAAGGCTATCGCGAAGATTTTTGGAAAGATTGGTCATCTCATCAAAAGAATGCAGATTCTTGCTCCAAAGCCAGTCATAGACCTGTTTGGCCCGGAAAGGTTTGTCACCAATCGAGCTGAAGTATTCTTTGAGTTGGTCCAGGGAAAGGGTACGGATGTCTTTCAATTTGATGGGAAATTTTTTGCAAAGATAAGGTTTTGAATGGGATTTTATTATTTTGTAATATGGTGATAATACTGTTCTGACTGATAGAAAATTTCAATTTTGGAAATGCGCCCCGGCTTGAGCGGAACTCATCCCGAAAAAGAATGGGCATTGAAGCGGGGCTTCGGGATAGTGGGAGCGGAAGACGGATAAAGGCGCCCAAAAAAATAATAAAGTAATTAGCCTACTGACTCGTCTTTTTTAATAATCCTATAATACTTACATTTGCATTGATTTTACCCGTTATGGAATTCCAAACCTTTTACGAAAGCCCTTTTGTTCTGAAATTTTCTTTTGAAGAAATCATCAATAAAATGCAAGCGGAAGCTTCTGAAAATCCCGAGTATGCGTTTTCGCACCAAAGAATTCTTAATAAAGTGAAGGAATTTCCTGAACTCATTAACGGAATTACGGATTTGCAGTTTTTCGACAGGAATGAGTTGCTGATGAAAGATTTACTAAAAGATCTTTTCCCGCCAATGCTTACTGAAAATGAAATAAAAGCTGTAAGTTTTCCTTTTTATAATTTCTTTTTTAATCCAACGAAGCGTTTTGAATCCATCATCAAAAAAGCCGGAGATAATTTTGATATGATGATAAGGGATATGGATCCGCATCGTTTTTATGTGATGAGCTGCTGTATTATTCTGAATGATTTTTACAATGTTCCGCTTAATGTTTCGATGCCGTTTATTTTTGATATTCCTAATGAAGACGGTGTTATCCGGCATTATAGATTTCTTACCAATGCGGATTTTATGGCTATACGTCCTTTAAAAAAAGTGGAACCTTTATCTGATGAAGAAATCTCGGAGTTGCTGGATAATTTTGAAGATTATGAGCTTTGGAAAGAAAAATTTCCGCCGGCAAGTTGGGAGCTGAAAGGTTTTGCAGTAGTTAATTTTTTTGATGCGACCACGGAAATTGCAGTTTCTAACCTGAAAACCAAATTGATCAATTTGGAAGATGATGACAATCTGAAACCAGAACTGAATAAAGTATTTCGTTCAATTTTTCAGGTTTCTGATCTGGAAGTTGGATTTACTGCCATTAATCATGAGGACAATAAGTTTATAACAAGTCCTATCAATGGTGTTATTAACAGTTATATTCTTTTTGGAAACTCGTCCGAATGTGAAAATGAGCTGCTTTGTGAGAAAAATTTCAATGCGCTGATAGATTCCAAAAAGTTTTTCAGCATATCGGATGTGGAAAGGATTTACAGGGAATTTCCCGAAAGCCAAATTGCCAGACATCTTTATAATACAGGAATCAAAAGTGCGATTTTTGCGCCCGTTGTAAAGAATAAAAAAATACTGGGCGTGATAGAGCTGGTTTCTAAAAAGAAAATGCTTAACAGCATTAATGCCAATAAAATGGAAATGGTGATGCCCTATCTGGAAGACACTGTAGATAGACTGTACGACGGTATAGAAACAAGAATCCAAGCCATCATCCAGAGAGAATATACATCTATACATCCTAGTGTTTACTGGAAATTCCGTCAGGAAGCAGAAAGACATATCGGTTTTTACAAAGAAGAATTTGATTTGCCTTACAGAAAAATCACTTTTGAGAATCTTACGCCGCTTTTTGGGCAGACTGACATTAGGAATTCTTCTGTTTCTAGAAATCTGGCCATCAGGAAAGATCTTGAAATCAACCTGATGCTCATTTCTGATATTTTCAGAAATCTGAAGTCAGATGATGATTTGACAGAAATCAATAAAAAGTTAATCCGTTTTCAGGAACTTTTGAGTAATGATTTGCGAGCCGATACGGAAAGCCAGGTTCAGTTTTTTATTCATAATCAAGTACACCCGTTTTTTGAATCGGTAAAGCTCCAGAATGTTAATTATAATCAGATTGTTACGGATTATCAAAAGCAGCTGGATCCTAAAACACAGTTGGTTTATCAGTTCAGAAAAAAATTTGATGACAGCCTTTCTTCAATCAATAAAATATTGGCAGATATTCTGGATAAACGTCAGGAAGAGCAGCAGCAGAGATTCCCGTTTTATTATGAGCGATTCAAAACAGATGGTGTAGAACATAATCTTTACATTGGTTCATCCATAGAACCTGAACTTAGTTACGATCCTGTTTTTCTGAAAAACCTGCGTCTCTGGCAGCTGCGCGTTATTTGTGAAACGGAATTAAAATACCATCGATATAAAGAATCTTTAGATTATTCACTGGATGTATCATCTTTGATCCTGGTTTACAGTACGCCTATCAGCATCCGTTTCCGAATGGATGAAAAACGTTTTGATGTGGACGGAAGCTACAATGCACGCTACGAAATGATCAAAAAACGTATTGATAAATCACTTATTAAAAATTCGGACGAGCGCATTACACAGCCTGGGAAAATCAGCATTATATATTCCCAAGACCAAGAAAGAGAAGATTATCTTCAATTAATAAAAATTCTCCAGGACCAAAATGTGCTTTCAGAAATTGAAGAGCTGGAAGTAGAAGATTTACAGGGTATTAACGGTTTGCGAGCATTGCGTGTTGCTGTGAATTATGAAGCGCAAGATGTAGAATATGAGTTTTTGGTTGGGATTTAAATCCGCTTAAACCGTCACATTCCTAAAAGCCACCACAAAAGCCACTACAGAAACAATAATCCCGATTGTGAAAACGGTGTAAGTTAGTCGCAATAATTTATATTTTCTATTCAGTACAATTCCGAGATAATACAAATCTTTTATCATCGTGTCATACAAGTATTGGCGGTCATTCATCATTTCTTTCATAGCCCAGAGGTATTCTTCCATCGGCATTTTGTAGAAGTTTCCGAAAAACAAGAGATTCACTTTTTTCTCTTCAATTTCTTTTCTTGTGAATGTCCCGCTGGACACTTTTGGCCGTGTAGACATAATAGCCAGAATAATACAGACAACACTAGAAATCACCATAAGAAAAGTAGGGATCACGAGATGCGAATTGGTGGGCGCATCTAATTTTGGAATAAGAGAAGAAAGTGCAATGGAAATGATAATCGCATTAACAGAAAGAAGAATATTCGCTTTGCTATCCGCAATTTGGCTGAGTTTGGTATGGTTGTTTAGTGTTACACGGAACATCGTTTCTATGCCACGTTCCGGAGATTCCAGCTTTTCCAGTTTCTTTTTATTAAGCAGCGCCTTATCTTTTTCAAGGTTATCTTTATCTTTCTTTTCTTCCTTCAGTGTTTTGATGCTTTTCAGTATTTTTTCTACGTTCTTTTCTTTTTCCGGCTGCCAGTTTTCCTTTGCGTATTTTGTGTAGAACTGGTGTTTTGCAAAGAAAGATATATTCAGCTCGGCCCATTTTAGCTTGCTGAATTTCTGATGATGAACTTCTTTGATTTCCTGTCTCAGATTTTCACAACTTGTAAAATAATCTTCCGAAGCAAGGTGCGATAAGTCGGCATCTTTAATGATTTCCTCTAGCGCATTTTTTGGTTTGTAAAACTTGTCGGTTGCCAGTATAAGCTCGCCAATTTTCAAGATCCTTTCTTCGCTGAAATTATATTTTCTAAGAAAATTTTCAATTTCTTTTTTACCTTCCAGTTCGTGATTTTCAAAATTGCTGATATAACCAAGATCATGAAACCAGCCTGCCAGCAGCAGATTTTCAGTATCTTCCTCACCAATATTCTCTTCTTTTGCAAGAAGTTTTATCTT
This sequence comes from Bacteroidota bacterium, assembly GCA_023448955.1. Taxonomy (GTDB): domain Bacteria; phylum Bacteroidota; class Bacteroidia; order Flavobacteriales; family Weeksellaceae; genus Epilithonimonas. The sequence continues at coordinate 10,044 of JAEXJU010000037.1, read as the reverse complement.
TTCTACAACCTGTATTGTATGATCCAGATTATGGTAAGTATAGTCGGAAGAGAGTTGCTTCTCGAAAAGCGCTCTCACATATTCTTCCGACAGTTTTAAAATATCCATAAAAGCAATTTGAAACAAATTTAAGAAAGTATTATTAGCTTATTAATTTTAATTTTGTTAAAAATTGTTATAGTTTCAGTAATTTCGTGCTTGGCAGAGAGAAACTGTTACTTGCAGTTATACAATTTATTAATAATTATGGCAGCTTAATCCGTCCTCCGTTCCCGCTATCCCGAAAAGCCCGGACAAAAGCCGGCGTTGTTTTCGGGATGAGCTCCACTCAGGCCGGGCTGCAGATACAGTATAATGATAACGTTAGTCATAAAAAACAAAATTTGTCGTTCCGGAAAATTTAACAAAGTGTTTTGATGGGTCATCATTGGCTATCATAAACCATTTTTAACTTATGAAATATAGATACTATTTATTTGTCTCCATAATTATTGCATTTGTAACTATTTCCTGCGCTGTACAAAATGCGGATTACGGAAAAAACGCCCAAAATTTTGTTACAAATCCGGTCATAAAAGATAGCATAATCCATACCTTTTATCTTGTTGGCGATGCAGGAAATCTAGACAAAGACGATGCTTACAAAAATATGAATCTACTGAAAGATTCCCTGGCAAAGGCATCGGCAAAAAGCACACTGATTTTTCTGGGAGATAACATTTATCCTGTAGGAATGCCTAAAAAAGAAGATAAAAACAGAACTCTTGCCGAGAAAAAAATGGACAATCAAATGTCTTTATCAGATCATTACAAAGGGAAAACGATTTTTATTCCAGGTAACCACGATTGGTATAATGACGGAATAAAAGGATTGAAAAGAGAAGAAGAATATGTGACGGAAAAATACGGAGACAAAACCACTTTTGCGCCCAGAAACGGCTGTTCCATCGAATCGAGAAAAATAAGCAAATCTGTAACATTGCTTTTGGTAGATACAGAATGGGTGATGGCAGATTGGAACAAAAATCCGGGAATCAATGAAAAATGTGATATCAAAACAAGGGAAGATTTTTACACGGAATTCGAAGACCAACTGAATAAAAACCAGAATAAAACAATAGTTATTGCAACGCATCATCCCTTGATAACGAATGGTTCTCACGGTGGAAAATATTCCTGGGAAAAGCAGATTTTTCCACTGGAAAACAAATTTCCTTTGCCTGTTTTGGGTTCAATCATCAATTTAACAAGAGCAACTGGAGGAATCACACATCAGGATATCAGTAATCAGAACTATAAAAATCTGGCTAACAGGCTGAAAACTCTTATTGCAGCACGAGGTAATGTGATTGTAGTTTCCGGGCACGATCATAATCTTCAGTATATCGAGCAAGAAGGAATTAAACAGATTATAAGTGGTGCCGGTTCGAAAACGGAATCTGCAAAAGCAATCGGAAAAAATGATTTTTCTTACGGAAAGAATGGTTATGCCGAACTTAAAATCACAAATAATGGCGATGCGGAAGTCAATTTTTATAATCTGAATCCCGATAAATCAGAATTACTTTTCAGAAAAAAGCTTTTGGAAAAAGAGGTTGAAGGCTCAACTTTTACTAATAATAGTTTCCAAAAAGAAACTAAGGCTTCTGTTTATGATTCCTCGATGACCAAAAAAAGTAAATTGTATGAGTTTTTATGGGGAAAACATTACAGAACCTACTATTCAAAAAAAGTTGAAGCAACAAATGTAGATCTGGACACTCTTTTCGGAGGTGTTAATCCTTCCAGAGCCGGCGGCGGACATCAGACAAAATCATTACGCCTTGAAACCCAAAACGGTAATCAATATGTGATGCGTGCACTGAAGAAGAGTGGCGTTCGTTTTCTGCAATCTGTAGCTTTTAAAGATCAATATGTTATCAATGATTTTTCTGACAGTTTTGCAGATCGTTTTCTTCTGGATTTTTACACCACTTCACATCCTTACACACCATTGGTAATTGGCAATATGGCAGACAAAATAGGAATACGGAATACCAATCCTGAACTTTTTTTCATTCCTAAACAGAAGGCATTAAAATCTTTTAACAGAAATTTTGGTAACGAGTTGTACTACCTGGAACAAAAACCTGAAGAAACCGAAGAAAATCCTAATAAAGTCATCGGTACGGATGAAGTAATTGCCAATCTTGCCAAGGATGAAAAATACAAGATGAATGAAAAACTCTGGATTAGAGCACGCCTTTTCGATATGCTGATTGGTGACTGGGACAGGCATCAAGACCAATGGAAATTTGAGCAAAGTAAAGATAACGGAAATGTCGTTTACAGTCCGATTCCAAAAGACAGAGATCAGGCTTTCACAAAGTATGACGGCGTTATAACGTCTTACCTTATGGGATTCCCGGAGCTGAAGCATATGCAAACATTTGATGAAAAAATCAAAAATATCAAATGGTTTAACCGTGAGCCTTATCCGCTGGATCTTGCTTTTACCAAAAATTCTGATCAGAAAATCTGGCTGGAAGAAGCCAAATTTATTCAGGATAATCTGGATGAAAATACAATAAGAAAAGCTTTTGAAAATCTGCCAAAAGAAGTTCAGGATAAAACATCAGAAGATCTCATCAGAAAATTGCTGATTCGTAAAAATGATCTTCAGATTTATGCGAAGGATTATTATAATTTTCTAAACAAGCGAGTTTTGCTGCTGGGAACGAATAAAAAAGATAAATTCCTCATTGCCCGACTTTCAAATGGTGAGACTGAAGTGAAAATTTATCGTATAAAAAAAGCTGGAGAAGAATTGATTTCATCCCAAATATATTCTAAAAAATTGACCAAAGAAATCTGGATCTACGGACTTTCAGATGATGATATTTTTATCGTTCAAGGGAACAAAGGAGATAACATCAAAATACGCTTGTTTGGCGGTCTGGACAATGATCATTACCAGGTAGAAAAAGGTAGAGGAATCCATATTTATGATTACAAAACAAAGAAAAATAATCTTGAAAAATCTGGTAACGCACTAGTCACACTCACAGATGATTATGATGTCAATCAATACAATTACAAACGCCCGAAATACAGTGTCTATTCTAATACGCTGACTGCCGGTTTTAACCCGGATGATGAGATAATGATCGGTTTTAGCCAGACCTTTACAGTCAATAATTTTATTCAGAATCCTTTTTCACATAAGCATATTGTAAAAACGAATTATTTTACCGGAACCAAAGGTTATGAAGTCGCTTATCAGGGGATTTTTCCCAGACTTACCGGACATTGGTTCTATGGTTTGGATGCGAGGATTACCAGCTCCCATTATATTCGTAATTTTTATGGAATAGGAAATGAAACGGTTAATCCGGGCGATAGTTTCGGAGAAAATTTTAATAATGTAAGAGCAAAAGAGCTGGGTATTTCGCCGTCTGTGAATTGGGGTAAAAATGCGGTGATGTTTTCGGCAAAGTTGAACTATGAAGCTTTGAAGATAGACAGAACAGAAAACCGTTTCGTTTCAGTTCTAGGTGTTGTAAATCCTGATGTTTTTGACACAAAACAATTCGCTAGTCCAGAACTGAAGTTTGTGTACGAAAATTACGACAGCAAAGCCAATCCAAAACTGGGAATGAAATTAGACATTACTTCCGGCTGGAAAATCAATCTAAACAATTCAGAAAGACAATTGCCCTATCTGGAAACAGGCCTTGGTTTTATGCACTATTTAACCAATGATAAAAAACTGATCTGGTCTTCTTATGCAAAGGCAAAGTGGTTGCTTAGCAATGATTATGAATTTTACCAGATGTCTACCCTGGGCGGGAATAAAGATCTTCGCGGATTCAGGTTTAACAGGTTTTACGGAAAAAACTCGTTTTATCAATCTACCGATCTTCGTTACGATATAGGTAAACTGAAAAATTCGTTTTTGCCTGTTGGTTATGGTGTTTTCGGAGGTTTTGACATCGGGAGAGTTTGGAATCCCGGCGAGATTTCTGATAAATGGCATAACGCTTATGGCGGTGGTCTTTGGCTTAATATGATGGATGTTGTGTCATTCAATGCATCATATTTTCAATCTGTCGATGGAGGAAGAGTGGTGCTGAGTCTGGGCGGAACATTTTAAAATGATCCCAAATTCTCACTCTCGGATCTATTTTAACTTCAACTGATACAGATTTCCGGTGTGTGTTTTGTTGCCTTCATCAGTCATTAACAGCGTGTGATTATCTTTGAAACAAAGTCCTTCTTTCTGGGTATGATGATTGAGTTCGATCTTTTCGACATTTCCGGAAAAGAAATTATTACCTTTCCAGTTGGTAAAAATCCAGACTTTGTCGGAACTCAAGATGGCGACTTTACTTTTATCCGGGCTTATGTCTGCGCTTGTCACAGCACAATGGTTAAATTGCTCACAAGTCACAAAGCTTCCTAGTTTCTTTGCAGGTAATTTTTGTTTTGAATTATTTTCGACTTCATAGAGAACCGTTGTCCCGTCAAATTTTGAGCTTCTGTTTTTAGTAAAAAGATAAAACTTATCGTTTAAGATCAAGAAAGATTCCACATCAAAAATCCGGTCTTTTTTCTTGGGAGGAAATTCGGTTTGTTCGGGATAATAAAATTGAACTACAGATTCCGCTTCTGTTTCATCTTTATTAAGATCTTCAGCTTTTATTTTATAAATCGCCAGATTTTCTCTGTCATTATCATTATTGCCAAAATCACCGATGTATATATTACCCTGGTCATCAGAAGTGAGATCTTCCCAATCATTATTTTCAACATTTTTGATTCTGATTTTCTTTTGCAGTTCGCCTTTTTCATTGAAACCAAAAAGAATGTTGTCATTATGATTATCCTCAATGGTCCATATTAATGGTGATACATTTGATATTTCACAAGCCGAAGCTTCTTTTATCTGATTCGGTAAGACGCAAATGGTAGAGAAATTTTCCTGCGTTTGCGAACAAGAAAATGTAATAGATAACAATGCTAAAAAAGAAAATGCTTTCATAGGTTGAAATTACAAAAAATTGCAGAATCATCATTGGAATACTGATTAATATTTATTTGCCAGTTTTTTCTTATTTTAATTGAAATTTTAGAAAATGAAACTTACAGATTTTTTTAATCTTCATATTGGAGAAGAAGAACCTAAAAAAGTATTGGAAAATGTCATAGCCAATATCTCTTTCAGAGGCGCTTCTCTGTGGATTTTGGCTTGTGCAATACTGATAGCTTCGGTTGGTCTGAATGTCAATTCTACTGCTGTTATTATTGGAGCGATGTTGATTTCCCCTTTAATGGGACCTATCGTGGGCGCAGGTTTTGCTTTGGCAACTTACGACTTCGTATTGCTTAAAAAATCGGGAAAAAACCTGTTGATTGCTACGGTTGTGAGCTTGTCAGTTTCGGCAATCTACTTTTATATCAGTCCATTTAAGGAAGTGCAGTCCGAACTTTTAGCTAGAACATCGCCGAATATTTATGATGTTCTGATAGCTTTCTTCGGCGGGATTGTTGGCGCCATTTCGATCACGAGAGTCGAAAAAGGAAATCCAATTCCTGGTGTTGCGATTGCCACGGCACTTATGCCGCCACTTTGCACAGCGGGATTTGGTCTTGCAACTTTTAATTTTACGTTTTTTGCAGGTGCATTTTATCTTTATATCATCAATTGTTTTTTTATCTGTATTTCTACATTTTTTATCATCAAGTTTCTGAATTATCAACCTGTAAAATGGACCAATAAGATATATGAAAGACGGATCAAATATGGTATTTCTTTTTTGATATTAGTGATGATAATTCCAAGTTTTTATCTGGCTTATAATCTGTTGAATCAGAAAAAGTTTTCTGAAAATGTAGAAAGGTATATTTCTTCTGAGTTTACAGATAAAGGCTACACGATGATTTATAAAAAGTTAAGCTATAACAGTAATCCCAGAAAGATTGAACTCGCTTTCCTTTCTCAGAAATTTGACAGTTTAACATTAAAAAGATTGAATAAGGATCTGGAAATTTTCGGGTTAAGTAATACCGAATTAATTATCAAGCAAGATGCTTCTGATATCAAATCGGAAATTTTGAAAGAAATCAATTTGCAGAACACCAATATCTCCGAAAAGGATTTGAAAATTAATGAGCTTCAGACTGCCCTCAGCGAGTATCAAATCAGTAATCCGGAACTGGTGTCAGAAATCAAAATTTTATTTCCTGATATCCAGAATGTAGCTTTCGGGAAAATGCAGGATTTTGTAACAAAAGATTCTGTGACTTTGAAGAGTTATCTTATTTATAAATCAGATAAAAATATTGATGAAAACAGACTAAGACTTTGGTTGGAAAATAAAATGAAAGCCAAAAATTTGACTTTAATTAAAAATGGCAGTGATAAATAAAAAAATGCACAACTTTTAAAGTTGTGCATTTTTTTTAAAGTTTATGTAAATCCTAAAGAATCAGCATTGCATCTCCGTAAGAATAAAATTTATATTTTTCCTTTACAGCTTCTTCGTAAGCTCTCATGATGAAATCTTTATTGGCAAAAGCAGCAATCATCATAATAAGAGTAGACTTCGGCGTGTGGAAGTTGGTAATCATTGCATTCGCAACACCAAAATCGTGTGGCGGATAAATGAACTTGTTCGTCCAGCCCCTGTAAGCCGATATCTTTTTATTAGAAGAAACAGATGTCTCAAGAGCTCTCATTGTGGTTGTTCCCACAGCGCAAACTCTGCGTCCTTCTTCTACAGCTCTGTTGATGATCTCAGCATTTTTCTCATCAATGATAGCTTCTTCGGATTCCATTTTATGCTTGGAAAGATCTTCCACTTCAATCGGGTTGAATGTACCAAGACCAACGTGAAGGGTGATCTCTGCAAAATCGATCCCTTTGATCTCAAGTCTTTTCATCAGATGTTTTGAGAAGTGCAAACCAGCAGTTGGCGCTGCAACAGCACCTTCTACTTTTGCATAGATTGTCTGGTATCTTTCCGCATCTTCCGGTTCTACTTCTCTTTTAATATATTTTGGAAGTGGTGTTTCTCCAAGTTCCGTCAGTTTTGCGCGGAATTCTTCGTAAGAACCATCGAATAAAAATCTAAGAGTTCTTCCTCTGGATGTTGTATTATCAATCACTTCGGCAACCAAAGACTCATCTTCTGTAAAGAAAAGCTTATTCCCGATTCTGATTTTTCTCGCAGGATCTACAAGTACATCCCAGACGCGGGTTTCCGCATCCAGCTCTCTTAAAAGGAATACTTCTATCTTTGCTCCGGTTTTTTCCTTGTTGCCATATAATCTTGCAGGAAAAACTTTTGTATTGTTAAAAATGAAAAGGTCTTTTTCATCAAAATAATCAATAACATCTTTGAATAAACGGTGCTCAATGGTTTCTGTTTTTCTGTCCAGAACCATTAATCTTGCTTCGTCGCGGTTTTCTGATGGATGTTCTGCCAATAGTTCAGGCGGCAGATTGAAATTAAAATCAGATGTTTTCATAAAATTTACGGATTTTACTTTTTTGCAGGATAACCCGCAGTTAAAAATTTTCGAGGTGCAAAGATACGATATCAGAAAGCGATTGTCAAGTAAATATCAATATTTAGAAAAGATATCTGGAATGAGAATCAATTTGTCAATTTTTTTTAGAAATTATTTATCAGATTTGGTTTTTTCTATTAAAAACAATTAAATTAGTGCAATTAAAAGTTGTTTTGTCAATTAATTTGCTTTGTTATGAGTATCGAAAACGAAAATCCTGAGAATGAAAATGCAAACCCGGAAACCAATTCTGCTGAAAATCAGCCTGTAGAAGGAAAGACCGAAACATTGCATTCAGAGTCAGAATCAGAAACCGAAAAGCCTGAAACCGAAATTACAGAAGAAGATTTTTCACAGCTTTCTGTCAAAGAAACGCTGGATGAAATGGAAAAAATTGTTAATAAAGATGATGCTTCATCATTTTCCAGACGATTCAGCAGTCTTCGGGATCACGCTAATCATAAAATTGCAGATGAAACTGAAGATAAAAAACAAGATTATCTGGAACAGGGTAATCCTGAAGAACATTTCGAATTCCATCATCCGGAATCTTCAAGACTTTCGGCTCTGGTGAATATATTCCGGGAAAAACAGGATAAATTCCACAAGCAGCAGGAAGCCGAACATCATCATAATCTCGAAGAACGTTTGGCAATTATCGAAAGGCTTAAAAATCTCTATACTTCTTCCGAGCCGGGTGTTAATCTTTTCAAAGCAATCAGAGAAATCAAAGAAGCCTGGGGAAATGCAGGTCAGGTTGCTAAATCAGAATTTAAAAATCTTAACAATAATTATTTCCATCATCTGAAAATGTTTAATGAGATGTTGGATCTCAATAAAGAATACCTGGAGCAGGAGTTTGCTCATAATCTTGAAAAAAGACAGCATATCATCCAGAGAGCAAAGGAACTTCTGGATGAGAATGTGGTTCAGAAAGCACTCAACGAGCTGCAATATCTTCATAAACTTTGGAAGGAAGAAGCTGAACCTGTGGCAGAAGAATTTAGGGAAAAGACCTGGGAAGAGTTTAAGGAGATTTCCAATAAAATCCATGAAAGAAAATCTGAGCTGATTGCTGTAATGGAATCTGACCAACAGGAAAATCTTGATAAGAAAAACCTGATTATCGAAGAGCTTAAAAAGCTTTCAAACCCAGAAAATGTAAATCATACCCACTGGCAGCAAGCTATAAAAAAAGTTGAAGACCTGAGAGCTGATTTTCTTAAAATTGGCGCTGTTCCAAAAAAAATATCAAATCAAAACTGGACAGATTTTAAGCAAGCTTTGCGGGATTTTAATGCTGCTAAAAATGATTTTTATAAAAATCTGAAAGGGTCGCAGATTCATAATCTGGAAGAAAAAATAAAGCTTATTAAAACAGCTGAAGACAATATGAACTCTGAAGACTGGGAAATAGTTGTTCCGCTGTTCAAAAAACTTCAGGAAGACTGGAAAAAGATCGGACACGTTCCAAGAAGCCAGGCCAACAAAGTCTGGGATGATTTCCGGAATGCATGCAATACTTTTTTCAAAAACTACAGAGACAAAAACAATGCTGCGGGTGATAACTGGAAAGAAAACTATAAAAATAAAAAAGCACTGCTGGATCAGCTGAAAGAACTTACAGAAGACGAAGGCTCTGTTGAAAAAATCGAAAACATTAAGAATGCCTGGAATGCTATCGGAAAAGTGCCGAAAGATAAATTAGCGATTAATACAGAATTCAATAGAACACTGAGAGAAAAACTGAAACTCAATAAAATCAATGAGTTTGATCTGAAAGAAGAAAATCTCTCCGAAAGTCAGCTGACAGATAAAGCAAGAAAAATCAAAAATCAGATTGCTGATCTGGAAGCAGAAGTGGTGCAGTTGGAAAATAACCTTGCATTCTTCAGTTCACCATCACGAGATAATCCTTTGCTGAAAGAAACTTACGAAAAACTTGACAGTAAGAAAGAACAATTGGAAAACCTGAAAGTATCTCTTCATAATATTATAACCGGAGAATGATTTTAAAAATCTGAATCCCCTTTCAAAAGGGGATTTTTTGTGTTTGTAAATAAATATTAATAGCTAAATATTACAATATAAATAATATCTGATAAAAAATTGATACTTTTATCCTCCATTTTTTAAATTATCAATATGCTGAAAAAATACTTGTTGCTGTGGTTTATTCTGCCTGAATTATGCCTAGCTCAGATTCCAGCCGGTTACTACTCTGGAACGGATGGTCTGTCCGGATATCAACTGAAGACAAAGCTACATAACATCATATCTGCAAAGAATTACAACTGGCATTATGACGATCTCAAGACTCTTTATGGTCAGACTGATATTGATAAGTATTATGATTATGATGCAAGTAACAACACATATTTGCTGGATATCTATTCCAATAATCCTGGCGGAACAACTGCCTATCATTATACTCTCAGCAATATTATTAGCAGTGCAAATGCAGAAGGACTGGGATGGAATCGTGAGCATATG
>JAEXJU010000324.1 GCA_023448955.1 Bacteroidota bacterium | reverse complement strand
ACGTTGCGGTGATCGTAGAGGTAGGAGACCCTAAGCGATTTATCATCCATGCAGCAACAGAAACTTATCCAATTGATCTAATCGTGATTGGTGCGACGGGTAAAGGAACTCTCACAAGAGCTGTAGTGGGATCGACAACTGACTATGTCGTCAACCATGCAAAATGTTCGGTATTTGTTGTGAAATAAACTATTGATTTGTTTGATCAAAAAAGGGAAATCAGGTAACTGCTGATTTCCCTTTTTTATTTGATGAAGTTTTGGATAACGTAATCTGATAGGTCTAAGTTGATTTATCAGATAGGAATCACACATGGTGAATACAACAAAATCTAGTGCAGTTGTACTATATCTAGTTGATATAGATTTGAGAAAAACTTTTATATTTTTATTCAGACATGAGGAAAGTATTATGGACAGCAGTAGTGTATCTATCGATGATTTTAGATTTGATTCTTTTCAATCAAGCAATTGGATTTGTTTGAAAACAAAATAATATTTTTTAGCTTCAATGATAGTGCTGTTTTGTGATTATATCTATAATTTGTACAGATTTCTCTTTATTTTATTGCTAGAATTTCATCCCGCCATGAAGTAAAATTTTAGTTGCATACATACTATGTGAAAAACGAAGGAAACAGATTATTTTAGTATCAGAATGGTGGAGAAAAATGACTACAAAAATTTGGAAGCGCTTCAAAATAGAGTTCTCAGTTTATGTCGGTATTGGTGTAGCAGTTTCTTTAGTAAGTGCTATTAATGTGTTTTATTTTCAAAAGTTGCTAGATGCATTTGGTCAAAGCATGCCTATTCTAAATCTAGTGATTTATGGATTGACAATTATCTTCGTTCCAATATTTTCTTATCTAGAACAAAAGCCTAAAATGAAACTCCAAAGTGGTATTTTCTTTTATTTAAAAGAAATGGCATTAGACAAGATTAGTAGAATTTCCTATTCGGAATATCTAAAGATTGGTTCGGGCTCGCTTTTGCAAAAAGTTGAGGCTGGGTCAAGCGCTGGTAGAAACATTCATTTAAACTTTTACGGAAGACTTTTTAGAGAGTTAATACCAGAAACTTTTTTTAATTTGTTTTTTATAGCCATAATCGATTTAAAATTAGTTCCAGCCATTTTAATCGGCTACATTTTTATCTTTATTGTAACCAAGTATTTGTTGAAAATATTAAAAGCTATAAAAGAAAACTCACTAATCTCTGAAGAAATAATGAATAATACTTTAATACGTGGCATCACAGAAATGGTTACTTTTCGAATAAATAAACGCTATAAAAAAGAAATAGCTAACTATCACGAAATGTCAATTTCTACAACAAACAATTTAATAAAAATGACAATGATACATGAATTTTTCTTTGGCTTTTTTGCTTTTCTAGTTGCGGTCATTAAATTAGTCATCGTTATATTAACATTTGCAAACGTTATATCTATTAGTTTAGGTGGATTAGTCGCGTTGGTTACTTATGTCGATAGAGTTTATACACCAATTGCTATCTTCAATGTAGTTTTTGTCCAATATCATTTGGATAAAGTTACATATCAACGATTACAAGATTTTTATGATACTTCAAATGATGAAGGCCTCTTCATCGAAGGAGCACCTATACAATCCATAGCAACTATCAGTCTGACCAATTTAAATTTAACCATTCAAAACAAACGAATATTGAAAGATTTCAATTTAGACTTAGAGAAAGATAAAATTTTGGACTTGTTGGAGAAAGTGGAGCTGGGAAATCTTCTTTGATGAAAGTTATATTGGGATTATTCAAACCCACTAGTGGAGATATTTTTGTGAATCATAAGAATTTATCTTCGTATAATTTAAATGAATACTACAATCATATTTTCTATCTCTCACAAGATGCTCCTATTTTTCAGGGAACATTAAAAGAAAATATTGTTTTTGACAAAAATATACCAGATATTCAAGTAATAGAGGCACTAGAGAAATGTCAATTAGGACATTTTTATCATTCACTTGAAGAAGGATTAGATACATGAATTGGTGAAAAAGGTTCTAATATTTCTGGTGGAGAGAAGCAGCGTATTGCGTTTGCGAGAATGTTCTTTTCTACTGCAGAGATAATAGTGATAGATGAGGCCACTTCGGCATTGGATGAATCAACCGAAGAAAAGTTGCTCAAAGAAGTAATGAAAATATTTAAGAATAGGATCGTCCTTATGATTACCCATCGTCCGAAAAACCTTGAAATTGTTGATGAAGTAATCGTACTTAGTAATGGTTATAAAATCAGATAAGTGATTTCACCGTATACGGAGTAAATAGACTAACTACGACTAACTGGAGAGCAGCAAGGTCTGAATACGAAATAAGCTGGGAATGTTTATGCTAGTTTATTTTTTCTGCAATAACTCTCCATTTTCCTGTTTTCCGTAACTATTTAATTTCCCACTTCCAACTAATTTCCCACACGTACTATTTAAATAGTTTGTAGTTGCTTTATTCAAGGCAGGTGTTCGTATATTTTCTAATTGAAGTGTCGTTTTGTTTTTTCGTATTTTTTCCTAATTCAAGGGAAATAATTGACTTTTATAAATGATAAAGAGTACAATTATGAAAAATAAAACGAAAAAGAGGAAAAAATATGAAAAATGTTCTAAAAGAAAATAAGCAATTTGTATTAATAACCAGTCTATTAGTTGTTATTGGCTCTTTAACATCAATGATTACTCCTCTATTCATACAATATTTTAATGAAAATAAGATCAAACTAACCTATGAGATAATGCTCTTTATAGTTATAGTTATGTTATTTTCTTTCTTATTGCAGACTTTCATGCTCGTGTATAGAGAAAATTTTGCAGCAAAGTTTAATTCGAATTATTTGTTCAAACTGATAAGTAAGCTGACTAAAATTTCTTATGATGGTTTTATTGAAAAAGAACCCACGTATTTAATTAATCGTATATTTACTTCAGTGGATTCTTTATATTTATTTTTGATTAATAGTGTATCGACTATAGTAAAGTCATGTTTTGTAATTTTGTTATCTCTAGGAATTGTTGGATTTATATCATGGAAAATTTTTTTGCTCTTATTGATATTACTTCCTTTAAATTTAGTTGGCTTTAAGCATATTAACAAGCAATTATCTATTAGAATGGAAAAAATGCAAAAAGATGCTGCAAGTGCAAATAAAGATTTAATTGTGACATTATCAAATGTGGATAATATAAAATCCCAAGCTAATGTATCTGCATTAGAACATCTGCTTAAACCAAAGATGATTGCAATGTATGATTCATTAGCAAATAATAATAAATATGCACAAGTTACTAGTAATGCTATTGTCTTTATTAATCAATTGGTTCAAAATATGACTTATATTTGGGCGAGTATATTAATTGTTCAAAATGAATTTCCTGTGGGAAATTTAATTATTCTAAGTATTGTTATTCCAATGTATTATTCCGCTTTAAGTGATTTATCTAAGGCAAATGTAGATTATAAATCTTTAACTATTTCTAATGAGTTCATTAAGAATAATCTTGACTTATTACGTGAAGAAAATGGGGAAATAAAAATACAAAATATAAACAATATTGAGTTTAATTTCCCATCATTTTTAATAAATAAACAAATTTTTAATTATAATTTAAAAGAAGTAGTGAATAAAGGGGATATAGTTTATATAGAAGGAGATTCTGGTAGTGGAAAAACTTCTCTATTGAGACTGATGTTGAAATTTAGAAAATCTAAAGGAATAAAGATCAATGGATTAGAAATTAACAGCTTGGAAAATTCAAGTTTAAGGAATAAAATTGCTTATATTTCACAAGATCCAACGATTTTGTCTACGTCATTAGAAAACAATATAGGAATGGGAAGAAAACTAACCAGAGATGAAAAATATTTGATTGAAACATCTGGTATTTTAAGTCCGATATTTAAAGAAAAGCATTGGGATAGTGTATTATTAGAAAATGGTGCGAATTTATCTGGAGGAGAAAAACAAAGAATTGCAGTATGTAGATTAATTATATCTGATGCAGAATTATATATTTTAGATGAAAGCATTAGTAATATAGATAAAGAATCTGCAAATGCAATATTGAATTTCATTACAATCAAATCACAAGAGAAAATTATTTTATATACAACCCATGATAAATCATTCAAGAAATACGCGAACAAAATTATTAATGTAAGGAGATAAACTATGAATCACGATTTGCTAAGTGTATCTGAAGTTGCGGATGCATTGGGAGTAACTACAAGAACTATTAGAAACTACTTGTCTGATGGTAAATTAAAAGGGCAAAAGATTGGTGGACAATGGAAATTTTTGAAATCCGAAGTGTATCGTTTTATAGGTCAGTCAGTTGAGAACCCTGTTACTAACTTTTTTGAAAACGAGAATCATTTTAAAACGGGTTCAATACTCGTCATTAATATTCCAATCTCTAGTATGAGGTTAGTTGAAAATTTAAAAAATGATTTGTTGAATCAATATAACAATGTATACGATGGAGAAAACCGACAGTTCTTTTATCAGGCAATTTCTAAAGAACAAGCCAGAGTAATAATACAAGGCCCTATAGAATACGTAGCTAGTTTTGGTGACTGGATAAATAATAGGCTAAGAAGTTATTCTTGAGAATCATTGATATTTATGATTGTTCAAATGAACATAATGAACAGTGTGAAATAGTGATGCAATGCATGGACCGTTTATCATTTTCGTTGTTGAAATAAGGAGCAACTGAAAATCATCGGTGCTAACTGCAAACAAAAAAACAACGTCCCAAGAACGTTGTTTTGAGAAAGCCACTTGACGGGCTTGAACCGTCGACCTCATCCTTACCATGGATGCGCTCTACCAACTGAGCTAAAGCGGCTTGTTATTTAACACAAGATATAGAATACCTGAAAGCCTGCTGTTTGTCAATTCCATTTTTTCAAGAGTACTGGGATTTTTTGTCAAAAAAGGTGAACAACAAGACAAAGAAGCAAAAATTTCTTTTTTCACTTGCCAACTTATCTGAATATTTGCTATATTACAGGTAGATTCTTCCGGCATAGCTCAGTTGGTAGTAG
>JAEXJU010000307.1 GCA_023448955.1 Bacteroidota bacterium | reverse complement strand
AGCTATAGCTATGCAAATAATTTAAAAAATTTATGGCTGAAAAAATACCAAAAACTAAAATAGAATGGGAAATCGTTAAATTGGTGAGAGAAATAAGGAATGCAGAAAAAGTCAGTCAAGCAAAACTTGCTAAAATGCTTGGAGTAACTTCAGGATATATAGGCCAGATTGAAATAGAAAACTCTCCGAGTATGTACACTTACGATCAGTTAAACAAACTAGCAGCGGGACTAGAGTGTAGCCTAAAGGATTTTATGCCTGAAAAGCCAATTAAATAAAATTCAAAAACGATTAGAGCCTTCGTCGAGGAAGAAAATAGTAATAAGATCATTATGTGTAAAAATCTGATTTGCTGGAGAATTTGTAGGAAGATATGAAATTATGTACCAATCTAAAAAGTATAAATTTCAAGATATTGGTATGGGAAGTAACTGGTGCCACAAATTGGATAATTTTTCCTCCATTGAATTCCTAAGAATGAGCATTTCAAACAACAAAATTAACATGCGATAGTGAGACAAAACTAAAAGGTATTGGAGTATTAGGGAGTACCTTTTTAATAAAAGACTTAGATTATAATTTACCTTTTGCTCATCTGTTTTAAAATTTATAAATAATATTTAAAACCCAATTATCCAATAAAAAGATCAACGCAAGAGCTGAAATGCCATTTTATAAATTAGGATGTTAAATAATATTTTAAATGAAATGTACTGCATTTTTTTCTTGGCAAACTATTCATCATTATGAAAACATACATTACAGTTGTGTTTTGATTGAAAAATAAAAGACATAAAGAAATAAATTTTCGTTTAAAAAACAATATATTGCAAAACCAATTTAAAGAAACATATTATACTATTATATGAAACTTAGAAAGATAGAAGTTTTAGAAAAAAGTCAGAATAAAAAAGGGGATCTTTTTGGAAGATTGATGTCAGATTTATTTCACACTTTAGGCTATGATGAACCGAGACTAAATATTCATAAATCTGGTAGGGAAATTGATTTAACATCATATCATAGAACAGAAAAAAAAATTGCATTAGCCGAGTGTAAGGCACATTCGGATACAATTGGTGGAGCGGATATAAATAAATTTATTGGTGCGATTGATGCAGAAAAAAGAAAAGTAAAAAAGGATTCAGGAGATAAATATAGCGTAGTGGGATATTTTATTTCATTATCTGGTTTTAAAGAGACAGCAATTGAACAAGAAAAAGAATTTGATAATGGAAGAGTGATTTTAATTAAGCCAGAAAAAATTGCCGAAGAACTAATAAGTGGGAGAATTTTAGTATCAACAGAAAAGGCTCTTTCAAGCTTATCAAATATAGATTCTAATCTCACTTTGCTCGATTATTCTGACTTATTGGCTTATGATAAAGGTTGGGTTTGGGCCTTTTACTTTTCTGATTCGGAAGGGCAAAAACCGTCTCATTATGCATTAATACACGCTGAAGGCAAACCTCTAATAAAAGACCTAGCATCAGAAATAATTGAAATAGACTCAAAGGTTAAAAACATATTTAAAGATCTTTCATTAATTAATAAATATGACCCAGTCAATAACTCATACTCCAATTCCGAGGAAACAAAGAGAAAATACTACAAATATTTAGAAAATGAATTAGGAGATATTCAATTTGAAGGGTTACCAACTGATAAGGAGGCAGGAGCTGTAAAAGTTAAACTAGAAAATATATTCGTTCCATTACATTTAATTAAAAATGAACAAAGACAACAAAAAGATAAATTTGATGTAGAAGAACGTACAAGAGAAAGTATTGGGAATATATTAAGTAGAAATTCTAAAATAGCAATTCTTGCGAAACCGGGAGGAGGAAAATCAACACTCATTAAACGCATAGCAATAGCTTATGCTTTTCCTGAAAGAAGAGAACAAATTAATGATAGTCTTCCAAATAAAAGCTGGTTCCCAATTTTCTTACGATGCAGAGAATTAGGGAATAAAGTGACATTCAGCATTACGGATATTATCAATAGCATCCCTTCTAGAGCAGAGATACCGTCATGTTCTGAAGATTTTTCAATTTTGGTTTCAAGAGCATTGCAAAACGGCAATGCATTATTACTTATTGATGGCTTAGATGAAATTGCAGAAGATAGGAACAGGATAACTTTTGTGAATCAACTTAGAACATTTATAGCTACATACCCATCAATAAATATAATAGTAACCTCAAGAGAAGCCGGTTTTAGAGCCGTAGCGGGATCATTAGCAACCTATTGCGAAAACTTCAGCATGTCAAATTTAGTAGATACAGATGTTCGAGAATTGTGTTTAAAATGGCATAAGGCAATAATAGATGATTCTGAAAATACTGTGAAAGAGGCAAATAAACTTAGTGAGTTAATTCTGAATGATAGCAGAATCAAGGTATTAGCAGAGAACCCATTACTTCTTACAACATTACTATTCGTAAAAAGATGGGCAGGATATTTACCAACAAAGAAAAGTATATTATACCAAGAAATGATTAAACTTCTTTTAGTCACCTGGAATGTTGAAGGGCATGAAATTCTTGACATAGAAGAGGCAGAACCACAACTTGCTTTTGTTGCTTACTGGATGACAAATCAGGGACAGCAAACGATAACTGCTGATGAGCTAAATAGATGTTTAATTGATGCTCGAAAACAAATGCCTGAAATTTTGGGATATACAAATATTAATCCTTCAGAGTTCATTAAGAGAGTTGAATCAAGAAGCAGTCTTTTAATTATGACAGGACATAAAAGGCTCGAATCTGGAAATATAACTGCTGTATACGAGTTTTTACATTTAAGTTTTCAAGAATATTTAGCTGCGAAAGCAATAGTAAAGAAGTTTCTTCCTCAATCAGAAACCCAACATAGAGTTGTCGATATCCTCAAACCTAATGTAGAGAACGAAAATTGGAAAGAAGTTATTCCCCTTGCAGCAGTACTTTTAGAAAGAGATACAAAAGATCTAATAG
>JAEXJU010000276.1 GCA_023448955.1 Bacteroidota bacterium | reverse complement strand
ACGTGATATATACAATAAAAGAGATACCCAAATGGATATCTCTTTTTCAAATTATATATTTTAAACAGTTATTTTTTTATCAATTTAATATTTTCTATAGATCCTGATGCTTCCAGAACAGAAACATTATAAACGCCGGCTTTCAAATCCGAAATGTCATAATGGTCAGACTCTGAAAATTCTTTGACCAGTTTTCCTGAAATATCATAGATTTTTAAAGATTTCAAATTCTTTTCTTGTAGAGTTAATTGGAATTCATTCTTAGCCGGATTAGGGTACAGATTGGTTTTTATTTTATTAACATCACTTACCGCCATTTTCGGTGTTGCTGTTACATTAATCTCATCTACACTTAGAAGATTACCATTAGTATATGTATTTACCCAAGCAAGATACACTGTTTTTCCGGCATATGTAGAAAGATCTAATGTATAAGGATCTAATGTTGCAATAGGTCCGTTAACCGCATGAGCAACAGTTTGAATATCTGTGAATGCCGATTTATCTTTGTTTGTTGTAGATATTTTTAATTTGAATCCGTCATCGAAAGGACTGGTATCATGTGATCGAGCGAAGTATTCCAATGCAATAGAGTTATTTGATGGCAGGACTATTGCGGGCGTTACAAGCCATCGATCTGCAGGAGTAACTGTCGTAAACCAAGATGGACAAGAGGCCACAGTATTACCACTTTCTGCTGTCCACGCTATAATATTCCAAGCATTTGGAAATGCAGTTGCATAAGTGCCGAACGGAGTGTTAGTATCATTGTAA
Organism: Bacteroidota bacterium; assembly: GCA_023448955.1. Classification (GTDB taxonomy): domain Bacteria; phylum Bacteroidota; class Bacteroidia; order Flavobacteriales; family Weeksellaceae; genus Epilithonimonas. The sequence goes on along the minus strand of JAEXJU010000276.1, from coordinate 4,079 downwards.
AGAGTCCAGCCGGCTGACTGAAGATCGGTTATTTGTTCAAAATCTTCGCTAAAAACATTGGTTTGTGCATTGATAGAAGCTGACACAAAAAAAATAGATAGTAAAATTTTCTTCATACTTTAGGTTATTTAATTAAGATAAAGATACAAAAAAAACCACAAGAACATCTTGTGGTTTGTATATCAATAATAACTAGATTATTATTCTGCTGAAGTTTCTTCAGTTGTAGCTTCTGCTGCACCTTCTGTTACTTGTTCTTCATCTTCATCATCCATTGCAGCAGCACCGCCTTTCATTGCATTTCTAGACATCTTAACAGCAACTACTACTGCATTGTCCGGGTGCATAAAAGTGTAAGCTTCGTTTTTAAGAGCAGCAACATAAAGTTTGTTACCAATTCTTAAAGGCGTTACATCTACCACGATCTCATCTGGCAAGTTTGCAGGTATAGCCTTAACTTTCAGTTTTCTGAATGATTGTCTAAGAACACCACCGGCAACAACACCTTTTGAACGTCCAGTGATTCTTACAGGAACTTCCATAATTACAGGCTTATCTTCTGATAATTGATAGAAATCTACGTGTAGGATTCTGTCTGTAATCGGGTGGAACTGGATATCCTGAAGAACAGCAGGAATTGTTTGTCCGTCAACCTCAATAGATACCGTGTGTGCTTCAGGCGTGTAAACAAGATTTTTGAAAGATTTCTCTTCTGTAGAGAAGTTCAAAGGCTCATTACCACCATAAACAACACAAGGAACTAATTCAGCATCACGTAAAGCTTTTGTAGACTTCTTGCCCACGTTTTCTCTTTTTGTACCTTGAATTGTAATTGATTTCATTATATAATGATTAAAATTTGAGGTTGCAAATATAGTAATTTTTTTTATATTATGAATTTATCACTTATGGATTTATGCTCGTGCACACTTTTCATCACATCAGCAAACAGTGAAGCGCAGGAAAGCACTTTTATTTTTGATGATAAGCCCTTCTTCAGTGGAATTGAATCTGTCACGATAACTTCCTGCAATTTAGAATTTTCTATATTTTCGTAAGCTTTTCCTGACAGCACACCGTGCGTTGCCATTGCTCTTACAGATCTTGCACCTTTATCCATCAGGATATCTGCAGCTTTACAAAGTGTTCCTGCTGTATCAATCATATCATCAATAAGGATGACATTTTTATCCGTTACATCACCTATAAGAAACATTTCTTCTACCACATTCGCTTTCTTTCTTTCTTTGTAAGCTATTACCACATCTGCACCAAGGTGTCCTGCATAATTCTTCGCTCTTTTCGCTCCACCCATATCCGGCGATGCAATGGTTAGATTATCCAATTTTAGAGACTGAATGTAATCTACAAAAATAGTGGATGCATAAAGATGATCTACAGGAATCTCGAAAAAGCCCTGAATCTGATCCGCGTGTAGATCCATAGTCATAATCCTTGTAGCTCCGGCAGCAGTCAGTAGGTTAGCTACTAATTTAGCACCTATTGGCGCTCTTGGCTTATCTTTTCTATCCTGTCTTGCCAATCCGAAGTAAGGAATTACAACAGTGATATTTTTGGCCGATGCTCTTTTTGCGGCATCAATCATTAATAATAATTCCAGAAGATTATCTGCCGGTGGAAATGTGGATGCTATCAGAAAAACTCTTGCGCCCCTCACTGACTGTTCCAATACCGGTTCAAATTCGCCGTCGCTGAAATGCTGGATGTTAATCTTGCCTAAGGGCTGCCCGTAGGAATGGGCGATTTTTTCTGCCAGCTCTTGGCTGGTTCTTGTAGAAAACAAATAACTTGCTTGGTCTGACATTTTTACTTTTTTGCAAATTTAAAAAATAATGAAAAGTCTGAAAGTCCATTTATGAACTTTTCCCATATTCTTTTCCGAAACAGTGTTGCCCAAAATTGGCAAACAACCATTATCATTGATATCGACTTGAAATTTCTTATTTAAAAATTCCATAAAAAAACCAGAACATTTCTATTCTGGTTTTTATTTTACTTAGCAATACTCGTCAAAAGCTGCCTGAAGGTTTGCAGCAATTGCGCCCGCAGGGTTACCTTCAATGTGGTGTCTTTCCAGCATGTGTACCAATTCTCCGTCTTTGAAAAGTGCTACACAAGGTGAGCTTGGAGGGAATGGAGCTAATAATCTTCTGGCTTCTGATACAGCTTCCGTATCAAAACCTGCAAATGCCGTAACAAGATGGTCCGGTTTTTTTTCTCCTGTCAAAGAATATAAAACACCTGGTCTTGCAGCTCCGGCTGCACATCCGCAAACGGAATTGATTACTAATAAGGTTGTTCCGTTTTGCTTAAGAGCCTCATCTACCTGTGCCGGTGTTGTGAGGTCTGCAAAACCTTTATCTGTAAGTTCTGCCTTCATTGGCATTACTAAATCTGCTGGGTACATAATAAATTATATTTTAGTTCGAATTGCAAATTTAATCAATTATAATTGGATTGATTCTGGAAACATTCTATTAAAATCATTCCGAAAATCTATTAAAGGCCAATTTGTCACAAAATAAAAAAGCCCTGAATCCGAAGATTCAAGGCTTCAATCAAATCGATATGCATATTAAGTATATCCTTTATAGGTTGGAAGCTAGGTGTCGGATGTCCGAAGTTTAAATATTACGCAATAATTTATCTTCTGACATCTATCTTCCAACATCTGACCTACGCAAGTAACTTTTTAACCATTTCGGAAATACTTTTTCCGTCTGATTTTCCGGCTAATGCTTTGGAAGCTACGCCCATTACTTTTCCTAAGTCTTTGATAGACGATGCGCCTACTTCAGTAATCACATTTCTGATTTCTGATTCCAGCTCTTCAGCAGACAATTGTTTTGGGAGAAACTGCTCGATGACTTTCATCTGCGCTTCTTCTACTTCGGCAAGATCATTTCTTCCCTGAGCCATAAACTGCTCAAAAGAATCCTTTCTTTGCTTAATCATTCTCTGAAGGATCGCTATTTCCTGTTCCGCAGAAACTTCAGCGCCTTTTGCTTCAGTTTTCAGTAAAAGAATCTGAGATTTCACGGCACGCAAAGAGTCAAGAGCTACTCTGTCTTTTTCTCTCATTGCGGTTTTTATAGCTTCGCTTATTGTATGTTCTAAACTCATGATTTTTTGTTGTTGGCGAATAGCTGTTGGCTGTTGGCTTTTAAAGTGCATTCCAAGTGGAAAGCTAAAAGCTAATGCCAAAAGCCAATCGTAAATTAATCTACATCCTTATTAAGAAAACGGTTTTCTCTTAGTTGCATGTAACCATTATTATCTGACAAATAAGTATTGATATTCTGGTCTGATGCATTGGAACCATCTATATTAATATTCTTCCTTTTGAACGCTGGAACGGTTTCGAAAACATTTTCATTATCAAACTGCTGATATCTGGAATTGAATTCTTTCAGCTTGTTTCTTCTTTCCATGGCTTTAGAAGCTTCCGGTGTTTTGTTGAAAAATGTAAATCCGCTTTCAGTCTCCTGAACAGGCTCAGATTTTTTTTCTTCAACAATCTCTTCTTTTACTTCCGAAGTGAAAGAAAAGTTAGTTGGTTCTTCTGTTCTCTTTTCTTCCGCAGTTTGTCTTTCATCAGCCAATTCAGTCTTAATTTCTGAAACTACCTGCTTTTCTATGACAGGAAAATCTTCATCCGCAACAGGTTCGTTGATTGTAAAAGTGACTTCTACAGGCTTTTCAGATTCTTCCTTCAAAAAAACTTTTGGCTTATCTTCTACTTCAAAAGAAAAAGACTGCGCTTCCAAATCTATTTCTTCATAGCTATCTTCTTCGAATGTAAAAAGATTATATTCCTGTTTGTCATTGTTTGAATTATAGTCATTTGAAAAATTTTCAATAATTTCATTATCAATGACTTTAACTTCTGTTTTTGGTTCTTCTACCAGGCTTTCTGCAACGGCATTGGTCGGGAAACCTGAAGTTCCGAAATCATCCTCGTCTTCTAGCCGAAAAAAATTTTTCCCGGACTGAATCTCAGGTTTTGATTCTTCCTGAAATCTGCTCTTGAATGGTGACTCTCTGTGACTGTGTGAGGA
>JAEXJU010000245.1 GCA_023448955.1 Bacteroidota bacterium | reverse complement strand
CGGTATATCATGTCGGAGGCGGAACTCTTAATAAGCAAAATCCAAGAAAAACTTTTCTCAATTTCAGGAATAATCTAACAATGCTGGTTAAAAATCTTCCTGCGGAGAATCTGGCTACGGTTATCTTTTCCAGATTAGTTTTAGATGGCTTTGCAGGATTATATTTTGGTTATAAAAACGGCTGGTCACATTTGTGGGCAATTCTCAGAGCGCATTTTGGATTTTATGGACAGATAAACACATCCATAAAATTACGTCAGAAAAATCAGATCAAAAAGTACTATCAATCTAAATGGTTGATTTTTAAACATTTTTCCGGTTCAAAACAATAGTATTTTATGGATTTCATAGCACTCGATTTTGAAACAGCCACGCACGAGAGAAACTCTGCATGTGAACTCGGAGTTTGCATCGTGGAAAATGGTCAGATCAGGGAAACAAAATCATGGTTAATAAAACCACCATCTTTTCCTTATTTTAATCACCATAACATTGCAGTTCACGGTATTAGACCAGAAGATGTTCAATACGCTCCCACTTTTGATGATGTGTGGTATGAGATTGAAAAATTAATGTACGGCAATCTTATGATCGCTCATAATGCTTCGTTTGATGCCAGTGTTTTGAGAAGTTGTCTGGATCATTATGGCTTTTTTAAGCCGAATATGACTTATCTATGCAGTATTGGTGTTGCTAAAAAAGCATGGAAAGATTTGAAAAGTTATGGCTTAAAAAATTTAGCTGAACATCATCAGATCAAGTTCAACCATCATCGTGCAGATGCAGATGCCGAAGTCTGTGCAAAAATTTCTTTGTTAAGTTTTGAGAGGCTGATGATTACAAATAATGATGAAGTAAAAGATGTTTTTGGAAAACGTTTTAAAATACTTTGATAACGCAATATATTTTATAACTTATTTCTTAAATATAATTCTGATCTCAAGTCAATTACTCAAAACTTCTGAAACTAAGTTGAATTTCGGAATTTCAACATAGAATGATGGCTTTCCCAAAATTTCAAATTGATAAGATCCTTCCATATTTCCAACGCCAGATTTTAATATGACATTGGAAAAATAAGTGAAAGTTTCACCAGTTTCCAGTACAGGAGTTAGACCAATCACACCATTACCTTCTACTTCTGTAAACCCGAATCCTAAATCATAAATCATCCATCTTCTCGTAAGAAGCTTCACGGTTTCAGAACCAAGATTTTGAATTTCAATGTGATATTTAAAAACGAAGCGATTTTCAGAAGGATAGCTATTAAAAGCATCATACTCTGCAGTAACGCTTACTTTTATTTCTGACGTAATTTTTGACACCATTGTTATGAATTTAAAGGTAAAATACAAATATCTAGCCGAATGTTGGATTAATATTGAAGCACTTGGTTAAATCAGATTGAATGATAATTTGATTTTATCTAATCGGTTAATTTTCTTAATTTTGTGTATCTAAAAAAGTAAAAAGAAAGAAATGAATTCCTACAAAAATCCATTGGAAGAGCGCTATTCCAGTGAAGAAATGCTATTTAATTTTTCGCACAACAATAAATTTCAGAACTGGAGAAAACTTTGGATTGCTCTTGCTGAAATCGAAAAAGATCTTGGTCTTGATATTACAGACGAGCAAATCGCCGAGTTGAAAGCCAATGCTGAAAATATCGATTACGAAAAGGCTGCTGAATACGAGAAAAAATTCCGTCACGATGTAATGGCTCACGTTCATGCTTATGGTGATGTAGCACCTTCAGCAAAAGGAATTATTCATTTGGGAGCAACTTCAGCCTTTGTAGGAGATAATACAGATTTGATCCAGATCCGTGACGGACTTTTAATCTTGAAGAAAAAGTTGGTGAACGTGATGAAAAATCTTTCTGATTTTGCGATTCAATACAAAGATCTTCCAACTTTAGGATTTACCCACTTCCAGCCGGCTCAGCTAACAACGGTTGGAAAAAGAGCAACACTTTGGCTTCAAAGTTTAGTTCTTGACATCGAAGAACTTGATTTCTTCCTAGAAACGTTAAGATTCAGAGGAGTAAAAGGAACAACCGGAACTGCTGCAAGTTTCTTAGAACTTTTCAACGGTGATTATTCCAAAGTAAAACATTTAGATAAAGAATTGTCAAAAAGATTCGGTTTCGAAAAAGTTTTCGGAGTTTCCGGGCAAACTTACGACAGAAAAATCGATGCAAAAGTAATTGCTTTATTAGGAAATATCGCCCAATCGGCTCATAAATTTACCAACGATTTACGTCTGCTTCAAAATCTAAAGGAAATTGAAGAACCATTCGAGAAAAACCAAATCGGTTCATCAGCAATGGCTTACAAACGTAATCCAATGAGAAGCGAAAGAATCGGAGCTTTGGCAAAATATGTAATGTCTTTGACGACAAGTTCTGCAATGGTAGCTTCAACACAATGGTTTGAAAGAACTTTGGACGATTCTGCAAACAAGAGATTAACCATTCCTCAAGCGTTTTTAGCTGTTGATGCAATTCTATTGATCTGGAACAATATTATGAATGGAATTGTGGTTTATCCGAACAGAATCAACAAACATATTATTGAAGAATTGCCCTTTATGGCGACCGAGTACATCATTATGGAAGAAGTGAAAGCTGGTGGCGACCGTCAGGAAATCCACGAAGTGATCAGGGTTCATTCTATGGAAGCTTCGAAAAAAGTGAAAGAAGAAGGAAAAGAAAATGATTTGATTGAAAGAATTTTAAATGACAATTCATTAAAATTAGATAAGTCAAAATTAAAAGAAG
>JAEXJU010000205.1 GCA_023448955.1 Bacteroidota bacterium | reverse complement strand
AATATGCGGACGGGAGTTTTCGCCATTTTTTTTATATTGATTTTTATAACTCGTCATCCAGGCGCCTGCGCGTTTTCCTTTTCTCGGGTGATAATCTACATAAAGCAGAGCTTTGAAGTTGGATGATGGATGATGGATGTCGGAAGTTTCTGTTGAATTGCTATCATTCTGCTTCCCGCTTCCAATCTCTGACACTTCATAAGTCTTCACATCTGGATGATATTTCTGAACATCAGTAATTTCTTTAAACTCCAATCCAAACAATTTACCTGCTAAACCAAAAACAGCTTCCTGAACTTTTTCCAGTTGGAAATATGGTTTAAGCTCTTCATCATCAATATCAAACTTTTGTTTTCTTAATTTTTCTGCGTAGAAAGTGTGGTCGTAACTTTGGATCTCATCTATTCCGTCGGCTTTTGCCAAGGATTTCAATTCTTCGATTTCTTTCTGTGCGTAAGGCGTTGCTTTTTCCAGTAGTTCATTCAGAAATTCGAAAACTTTGGCTGGAGATTGTGCCATTCTTTCTTCTAGAACGAAATCTGCATAGTTTTTATAACCCAATAACTCAGCTTTCACCTGGCGCAGTTTTACGATATCTTTGATGATATCCTGATTGTCAAATTCCCCGCCGTCAAAGGATTTTTTGCCGTTAGCTAAAGCTAATTCTTTTCTCAGTTCGCGGTTTTCAGCGTAAGTCATTGCCGGAAGATAGCTTGGATATTGCAACGTAATCACATATCCGTCCAAACCTTTTTCCTTGGCATCGTCTTCATATTGCTGAATGACGGCTTCCGGAATGCCTTTTAAGTCTTCTTTATTAATGATGTGTTTTAAATAAGCGTTGGTTGAAGCAAGGGCATTTTGTCCAAACTGAAGCGATTTTGTAGATAATTCCATGTTGATTTTCTCCAGTTTTTTTTTGTCTTGCTCACTCAATAAAGCGCCGCTTCTCACAAAACCTTTGTAAGTTTCGTTGAGTAACATTTCCTGTTCTTCATTCAGAGATAAAATGTCTTTCTGGTCGTAAACCTTTTTGATTCTTTCAAATAGTTTTTCGTTTTGAGAGATTTTGGAAGAGAATTCAGTCAATAATGGTGAAACTTCCTGAGCAATTTTCTGAATCTCGTCATTAGTTTCTGCAGAATTTATGTTGAAAAAAATATTGGAAACCCTGTCCAGCTGCTCTCCCGAAAAAGCCATTGCTTCAATCGTATTTTCGAAAGTAGGTTCTTCTGAGTTATTTGTTATTTCATCAATTTCTTGTTCGGAAACGTAGATTAATTCCTGAAAAGCAGGGAGATAATGTTCTTCTTTAATAGCGCTGAAAGGTGATGAGGTATATTTTGTGTTGAATTTTTCTAATAGTGGATTCATAATTTGTTGATAGTTGATGAATTTGTAATTGTCAGGATGCGCAAAATCGAAACCTTTTTTAATGTAATTAAAATCACAAATTTAGTTCCGAATACCGAAAGTGTGACAAATTTACTTCATTAACACAACTAATTCAATATTCCTTGTGGTAACCAATTCCAAAATCTATTCCTAAGCCAATATAACTATGTTTTGAAATATTTCCTAGAAATTTAAAACCAATACTGTTTCCCAAGCCAATAGGTTTCCCGACGGGAATCAGCTCATAAATTCTGTAGGGACTTTTCTTACTTTTAAACCATTTGATGCCAAATTCAAAAGGAACACCAATATATTGTGATTTGTCTTTGTAATAATTGCCATCTTCAGTTTTCAGCTTTTGTATATAATTATTGGTGGACAGACCCGCCGAAAAACTGTAAGAAAAATTGTCATCAATAAATCTCCACCCGTAAAGCAGAGCAATTTCCTCCATTTTAATGTCGTTGGAAAGGATCGGAAGTGCAAGTAATCCCATATTGAGAAAAGAAACACCAAGCTGATTAATTTCAGAATATCGAAAGGTAAATAGATTTTTTTTGTTCTGATAATTTAGACTTCCGTATTGTAATATTCCGCCATTTTTAGTGAGATCTCTTGCGTAACCTATCCCGAGATCGCCGTAAATTATAGGATTTGTTTTTTGGGAGAATGTCAATGAAAAAATAAATATAAAAATGATGCTGACTTTAGTTTTCATGTTATTGTTTTTACAAATATATTTATAAAAGTATAATTAAATATCTTCTATTTAGATAATTATCAGAATAAAGATTATCCCAGGAAAAGTTTTTGAATCTAAATTATTTTTACATTTGTTTCAACTCAAACTATTCAAAATATAAAATCGTTTGGCCATTCCATAAAATTTATAAACATTTAAAAATTGACCTATGAAAAAAATCTTGAAAATTATCGGTGTCATTCTTGGGCTTTTTATAGCCTATTGCGCTATTGCAATGTTATTTTTCGACAGCAAATGTCATAATGAACAGTCACTTGTCATTAATGCTCCAAAAGAAAAAGTCTGGCAAAATGCCAACTCTATGAAAGCTTTTAATACATGGAATCCTTGGATGAAATATGATCCTAATGTTATTGTAACCTATAAAGGAACGAGTGGTGAAGTAGGAGACGGTTATCACTGGAAGGGTAATGATAAGATTGGCGAAGGAGAACAGGAGATCTCTGCAATTGTTCCCTTTGAAAAAGTTGCTACCAATATGCATTTTATAAAACCAATGGATGACACGGCAACTTCGGATCTGCTGTTGAAATCTGAAGGTTCTGGAACAAAGGTTACCTGGACAATTGATTATGAAATTGAAACATTTTATAAACCGATGAAACCGTTAATGAACCAGCAGATGAATAAATCATTCTCGGAAGGTCTGGAAAAACTTAAAGTATTGTCAGAAAAATAAAGAAACGCCTCAGCTTGCTGAGGCGTTTCTTTTTATTAGTATGATGTTGTTATTTAACAATGAGTTTGGAAACTGCCAAACCTTCATCCGATTTTAACTGTACCATATAAACTCCGGATTTGATATTGCTTACAGAGAATGTTTCTTCTCCTTTTGCAGATTTCAGCTCAAAAGCTTTGATAAGTTTTCCGTTAAGGTCATAAAGATTGATCTGTCCGTTTTTAGCTTTGTTGTATCTGATTTTCAGCGTACCGTCTGTAGAAGGATTCTGAACGATTTGCAAAGATGTTTTGTTAGCATCAATCTTGGTTTCGTCAGTTGCTAAAGCCGTCTGATTTCCAAAGATCCTGAATTCTCCCGGCTGAAGAACAACAGTTGTAGATGGACTTGCAGACATAGAGGTATTGTTCATTAAGTTATACCAAGTTCCTGAATAAGGGAAACTAGGAGTAATAGTCTGTGCTGTTGTTGTAAAGTTAGCTACTACAACTACATTTTTTAGAGATGTAGACGGCAAAGCATCATTCCACACGAAGATTCTAGGTAATAAATTACCAGATTCTACTGTAAATGTTTTTGTATCAAAAACCTGACTTGATAATCTGATTGCCAGGATTTTTGCCCAAGTATCGTAAACGGCTTTTCTGTTCGTATCTGTGTCATAACCTAATGTAAAAGCTACCGGTTTTGGAGATGTTCTACAGTCATTACTAATAGTTCCGTTTTCACATCTGTTTATGCTGAATTCGTAACCAAGTTCTCCAAACTGCCAGATCATTTTAGGACCAGGAATCGTAAAGAATACTGCTCCAAAAGCTTTTTGTCTTTCTAAAGCAGTTGCAAGATTTTTTACACTACCGTTTCCAAAAGTTAAGTTTTTATACATTAATCTTTCTTCATCGTGGCTTTCACCATATCCTACACCTCTTCTTTCAGAAAAGCCGTGGTTTTCAAAATCGATTCTGTTAAAGTTACTATTAGCGTCATAACCCATCGTGTTTTGTCCATATGGACCTGTCTGGTTATCCCAAAGCATAACGCCTTTTCCTTCATTAACACGGTAATTTGCCCATTGTTGCTCTTCACCGTCAGTTCCAAGGTGCTCAAAAATCACAAAAGATGTAGGATCATAAGACCATTGGTAATCAGAGTAAAGCTTCAAAACATCAACTCTGTCTTGTTGATAAGCGCCTGTACAAGCATCATCCGAAGGTCCGCAATTTTGGGTAAATCCTTTGGTAAGATCCCAACGGAATCCGTCTATTTTATACTCGCTGATCCATTGCTCCAATACTCTGTTTACATAATATCTTGTTTCAGCCTTTGAGTGATTGAAATCATAGAAAACACTGTAAGAGTGCTTGGCAATCTGATTGAAGTAAGGATTGTTGGATGCAACATCTCCGTAACCTCCTGTTGTACTTGTGGACCATAATCTCTCAAGCGGAGATCTTCCTGTTGCGTGATTAAGGGCTACATCTAAGATAACTGCGATTCCGTTTTGGTGACATTTATCAATAAATTCCTTGAATTTTTCAGGTGTTCCGTATGCTTTATCCAGTGCAAGATGAAATCCCGGATTGTAACCCCAAGAATTATTTCCATCAAATTCCATAACTGGCATCAATTCAATTGCATTGACATTTAATCCTTTAATGTAAGGGATTTTATCAATCATAGACTGCCAGCTTTGCTGTGCTGTAAAGTCTCTTACCAATGCTTCATAAACAATTAGATTTTGTTTTGCAGGCTTTTGGAAGTTAGTGACAGTCCAGTTGTATGCAGGTTTTGCTGTCTGTATTACAGAAACATCATATTGCTGTCCTGCAGGATAAGCTGGAAGACCAGGATAAGTTGTAGAAGAGATCCACGGATCATCATCCGGAGACAATACTAAAGTAGAATATGGATCCGCAACCTTAACACCATCACTAGTTCTATATTGGAACGTGTAAACCTGCTGAGGTGTTAAACCTGTGATTTCAATCCAGTAAAGATTCGAGTTATTGGTGTCTCTCTTCATCAGATAGTTGGAAGATACCTGCCAGTTATTAAAGCTTCCGATGACGTGAACGTAACTTTTAAAAGGCGCATAAAGTGCTAAGCCAACTTTAGTCGGATCATTAGGATCATAATTAATTCCTTGTCTTATGTATGAAGGTATGGCTGCCGTTTGTACGGTTGGAGTTGGTGAAATTGAGAATTTTGATGTCAATACTGTTCCGTCCAAAACGCTGGTTGCGATTACTTCCATCTGGCTGTCCACGGTTACATTATATGGTGTGAACATAGACGTAACATTATTTGCCGAATAGACTTGGTTACCATTTGCTTTTACAACAAAATTTGCTGCAAGGCTTGTGCTGTAGGAGATAGGATAATTACTTCCTGAAGAAATAAAATTAACACTTCCGTTTTTTGGTGTAGTGGTTACAAACTGGAATTTACCCACTTCTGAATAAATATCCTGAGATTGCCCATTTCCTGTTTTAGTCTTTAGCAGAAAACCGATCTTTCCGATTCCTGTTCTGTTGTAAAATGTTTTTGGAACAAAAGTGATGGAATAAGTATCATTACCGGAATTGTAAGTCAGCCTGTTAGTTTCACTAGAGGATCCCCATGTTCCGTTTGTAGGACAGTCAATGCTATTAGCATCGTTGATGTCATAAGACCAGGCCCACAGATAAAGTGCATTGTTAGTAACGCCCCAGGTAGCTTCATTAATGCTGCTTCCATTGAAGGTAATGGTTATAGACTCATCCTCATTAAAGGTTGCAGGACTGATAGAGTAGGTTACAGTCTGTGTCTGTGCATACGTTGCGATTGCTATAAAAAAAGCAATCAGGTTGTAAAATAATTTCATAATCTTAAAGGTTCTATATAGGAGCTAAATATATACATTTTTTATCATTTGTATTATTTTTTTAAATTTGGCTTGTTGTAATTTTAATGATTTGGTTTTCAGTTATTTGTTATTTTATTATATTTGTGAAGTTAAAATGTTAAAGGATTTTTTTTAACCGAAAAGTATGTTTACAAAGTTTTTATTTAGAATTAATATTATTCTTTTTTATAGTATTTTATGAAATAATAGCTTATAAAATTTTCATACTTTGTAAGAATTTGTATAAATTTACAACCAATAAAAAAATAATAAACATTTATTTTAGTTAAAAATTTATTTTAATGTTTAGATTAAATAAATATATAATTAGATGTTGATTAATCAAATGTTTGTTTTTAAATTGCAATTTTTTAAATCAATATATAATATGAAGAGCGCATCCGAATCCGGTTACCATTTAGACGGAGTTGATAAAGAGATTATTTATATGCTAATGGATAATGCAAAAACATCCCTTGCGCATATATCAAAGCATGTTGGAATTTCTACAACTGCGGTTCATCAGAGAATAAAAAAACTAGAACAGGCTGGTGTTATAGAAAATTCTATATCATTCCTTAACCCAAGAAAAATTGGATATAAAGTAGTATCTTATATTGGCGTTTTTCTTGAGCAGCCAAGTCATTATCAAGACGCAATTAAAAATCTTAATCTTGTGAATGAAGTTGTAGAAGCTCATTACACCACAGGAAATTATACCATTTTTCTGAAGGTTCTTTGCAAAGATAATGACCACCTGATGCAGATTCTTAACAAGATCCAGAAGCTGAAAGGTGTTACCAGAACAGAGACTTTCATCTCGCTGGAGCAGAGTATCAGCAGACAACTTAAAGTCTAAAAAACAAATATGTTTTAATCGGATACAATAGATTTGTATCCTTTTTTTATTTTTGTAATTATGGAAATCAATCAATATTTAGATTCAACATACCTGAAAACACCGGAACAATCCGGTTTGACAGAGGAACAGACTTTTGAGAAAGTTAGAGAATTGACAGATGAAGCCATTGCTTACAACTTCAAAGAGGTGATGATTCGTCCAAAATATGTTAAGCCTATCAAAGATTATTTAGTTTCGCAAAATTCCAATGTGTTGGTGGGAACGGTTATCGGTTTTCACGAAGGAACATATTCTGTAGAAGATAAATTGAAAGAAGCCAATCAAGCGATAACAGATGGTGCAGATGAGCTGGATTATGTCATCAATTATGAAGCATTCAAATCTGGAGATTTAGAATTGGTTAGAAAAGAATTTGTTGAAGGAACAAGATTAGGTTTGGATTTTGATAAAACCGTTAAATGGATTATTGAGATTGCTGCACTTTCTGATGCTCAAGTTGCCGATATAACAGCCAGCATTTGGAATTGGGCACAGGAAAATTTCGAAGAAAAAGATTTCTCAAGAATTTTTGTAAAATCTTCAACCGGCTTTTATGTTACCGAAGGCGGAAAACCGAACGGTGCCACTTTCGAAGGTGTGAAAATAATGCTGGACAATGCCGGAAAGCTTCCGGTAAAAGCGGCTGGTGGAGTAAAAACACCAGATGATGCAGAAAAAATGATTGCAATGGGAATCCAGAGAATAGGAACATCTGCAGCCAAAGCATTATTGGGCGAAGGTAAAAGCGATGGAAGTTACTAATTTACATCTATTATATAATATAAAATTCTCTCAATTTTTGAGAGAATTTTTATTTTATGTCGAAATTCTATTCCTCCACCCAAACACTCACATTCCCCGCAGGACAAAGGAAATTACCCCAGCCGTTTTCATCAATCGTCACTTTGTCTTGCAAATGTCCTGTGAAATCATAAAACATTTTCCCGGCATATCGTTGTCCCATTTCCATAGATTTTTGATTCCCATCTTTATTGCTCAAAATAACAGCGCAGCCGGAATGTTCATCATCGCCTTCACGAGTCCAGCCGATACAATGCGCATCATCAAAATAATCTCTTTGCTCGCCATAAGCAAAATCTTTTCTGGCTTTGATGAGTTCCTCAATTGCATCAACTTTATCAAGGAAAATTTCATATTCATTACCATCCTTTCCGTGATCCTTATAACTAGCTCCGTATAAATCCGGATAAAAAACACAAGGGTAACCATCTTTTCTTAATAAAATCAGAGCATAGGCAATCGGTTTGAACCAAGTCTCTACAGGTGCTTCCAAGGCCTGAAGCGGCTGTGTGTCGTGATTATCGACAACTGTAACGGCTTTATCGGGATGGGAAGTTACAAGCGTTTCACTGAAAATCTGTCTAAGATCATAATCAGGGTTTTTGGATGCATCGTGCAGATTGTGATGCAAAGAGGAATCAAACAAACTCATACAACCTTCTGTAGAATCTATATAGGCTTGCAAAAGCGGCAGTTCTCCCGGCGCCCAGTATTCTCCGACAGCAAAGATATCTTTGCCAGTATTGGCGCGCAAAAGGGTGAGCCACTCCTTGTAAAAATCAGGCGAAATATGTTTAACGGCATCCAGCCTCACACCATCAAAACCGGTCTGATCATGATACCATTTACCCCAATCATTCAATTCTTCCCGTACAAACGGATTTCTGTGTTCGATGTCATTATACATCAGGTAGTCATAATTTCCTTTTTCATTATCAATAATGTCATCCCAACCATCGCCGAAATCATTAAAAATCTGATAGATGGCTTGATCTAAACCTTCCGCATAATCTACTCCGGAAAAGCAGGTAAAATCCCATTTGAAGTTGGAATAGGTTTCTCCTCTGCCGGGAAATGTGAACTTAGTATAAGATTCAATTTCGAAAACATCAGAAATTACTTTTTCACGGTCATTTTCGTCTACTTTTACCACACGGAATTTCTCCAACTCGTCACCACCGGCTTTATGATTGAGAACCACATCTGCAATTACCTGTATGTTTTTGCTCTTAAGAGCATGTATTGCTTCAAGATATTGCAGCTTTGAACCATATTTTGTGACAATGCCGCCTTTCTGGTCAAATTCTCCCAAGTCGAATAAATCATAAGGATCATACCCGACGGAAAATCCGCCATTCGTGCTTTTATAAGCAGGTGGTAGCCAAACAGATGTAATGCCTAAGCCAGATAAGTAATCTGCGGATTCCTTTGCGTGGTTCCAAAGAAAAGAATCTCCATCGGTATACCAATGGAAAAATTGTATCATAGTTCCGTTCATAAGATTGTAATTTTCAGTTTATTTGATTCGATTTGATGTTTCCAACTATGAAAATATCAAGCCAAGGCATTCTCATTTTTTTGAATTAATAATAAGGCGTGTTTTTTTTCCTGAAAATCATTTCTTTGTTGCTCTAATTAAAAATCACAGAAGATGATTAGTCTTCATATTCCTGAAAAGGAATTTTTAGCTGAACGGAAACCTGTTTTTTATCTTCTGTATTGAGATTGGAAAGCGACAGACCAAGCAAACGAATGGCTTTGTCAAATGGTCTTAGTTCCCAAAGTTTTTTTGCGGTGTTGTAGAATTTTTCTGCATTTTCGAAGTACAATTCCTGTGTTTTGCTTCTGGTGTAAAGCGAAAAATCTTTGTATTTGATCTTCAATGTCAGCGTTTTGCCTTTGATGTCTTTTCTTCCCAGACGTTCTTCCAACTCCTGGCTGATGGCTCTTAGCTTTTCATCAATTTCTTCGTCTTCATTGATATCATCCCAAAATGTCCGTTCCACAGCCACGCTTTTCTGGATTCGGTTTGGTTTTACTTCACCATTATGGATACCTCGAACCACATTATAATAATATCTTCCGGATTTTCCGAAAAGACCTTCTAGCTGTCCAAGTGTTTTCGCCTTAAGGTCAGCACCTTTGAAAATATGAAGTTCGTGCATTTTATTGGCAGTTACTTTTCCGACACCATAAAATTTTTCGATAGGTAGATTTTCCAGAAATTCATCAATTTTCGTAGGATGAATGGTTTTTTGGCCGTTTGGTTTATTGATGTCAGATGCAACTTTGGCCAGAAATTTATTTACAGAAATACCTGCCGAAGCTGTAAGTCCGGTTTCTTCAAAAATCCTTTTCCGGATCTCTCTTGCGATAGCATTGGCGGATTCGATTCCTTTTTTGTTTTCGGTGACATCCAAGTAGGCCTCATCCAGAGAAAGAGGTTCTACCAGGTCAGTATAATCATGGAAAATATCACGGATTTTATTAGAGATTTCTTTATAACGCTGGAATCTAGGTTTGACGAAGATCAGGTGCGGGCATCTTTCCCTTGCAGTTTTACTAGGCATTGCAGAACGGACACCAAATTTCCTCGCTTCATAGCTTGCCGCGGCAACCACGCCACGATGCCCGCCACCAACAGCAATAGCTTTACCACGCAAGCCCGGATTGTCGAGCTGCTCTACAGAAGCATAAAATGCGTCCATATCCACGTGGATTATTTTGCGTTGAGGTTGCATCAGGAACTAATAAGTTTTATCAGAAAGTTACAAAAGAATAAGCTTGATTGTCATTTCAAAAAAATGCAAGTGAATGCAGTTATCAATTTTGTGGTTTTACAAATTTAATCAAAAAAAATCCCGAAAATTTTCGGGATTTGATTATTTTGTAAGCTTGTCGATCGTGGATTGTATTTCCGGATCTTCCGGTGAGATTGCGTAATATTTTGCAATGTCAGATTTTTGATCGACCACAATATACCTCGGGATCCAGTTAAGATCTACATAATTATTGAAATTATTTTTCCAGCCGGATGCAAACCAATAATTTTCTTTGTCCTTCATCTCAAACCGTTCCAGACTTTTGTCAAAACCTTCTTTTGAGCGTTCCAATGAAAGGAAGACAAAGTCAATGTCTGGATTTTGTGCTTCTAATTCCTTGGGTTTTGGAAAAGCTTTCAGACAGTCTTTGCACCAGCCTGCCCAGAAATCAAGAATCAAAACTTTCCCTTTGTGCTGATGCAAAATCGCGTTAATAGAAATTTCCTTTCCATTTTCATCCTCTAATTTCTGCGCCAGCGCTTCTTTGGAAAATTTGGTTTTCAAAACTTTTGGAATCTCCTGAGAGAATCCCAACTGGAAAATAAATAATAAAACGTAAACTAATATCCTCTTCATTTTTAAATTTTTTGATGTACAAAATTATATTTTGTTGACGTAAATAAAGATAAAATGACAGCAAAAAAAGCTGTCATCACGATTTGTAAATTCAATAATTATCTTAATAACTTCTAACCAAGCCTTTTACTATTTTGATAACATTAGGCATTGCTTTGTTGGCAGCTTCCAAAACTTCTTCGTGAGAAACCGTAAAAGCAATATCCGGTCCGCCGAGATCTGTAATAATGGATAGGCAGAAACAATCCATTCCCTGATGTTTTGCAACAATAACTTCCGGAACAGTACTCATTCCCACAGCATCGCCACCAATGGCTTTTACCATTCCGTATTCTGCAGGAGTTTCAAAAGTAGGACCTGTCAAGGCAACATACACACCGGATTTTAAATTAATATTTTCTTCCTCGGCTATAGATTTGGCCAAAGAAATCATCTGTCTGTTGTAAGGTTCGCTCATATCGAC
>JAEXJU010000197.1 GCA_023448955.1 Bacteroidota bacterium | reverse complement strand
ATCCAGAACAGCTTTGTCAAACATTGCTGCAGCTTTACCGGCTTCTTCAAAAGGTCTTACGATGCAGGCATTATAAATCTCATCCACAAACAATTTCTTTGCAGACAGTTTTTCCCAGCCTGTATATTGCTCTTCCGGCAATGCTTTTTTCTGTTTCTTAACGTAAGTGTTTCTAACCAAAAACCAGACAGTAAAGAACATTAGGACAGTTGCTCCAAGAAGAATCATTTCTGTATTGAAATTAACACCCGAAAGTGTGTTTTCCAATTGGTCAAAGCTTTCCTGTGTAAGAACAGGTTTCAGCCATTCCATCAATTTAGCATAATGACCGTGACCGATGAAGTGCGGAAGATTGATAAAACCTCCAACTACGGAAAGAACAGCCAAAACGATTAAAGGTAAAGTCATATTGGCAGGACTTTCGTGCAAGTGATGTTTTTGCTCCTCTGTTCCTCTGAACTGTCCGTGGAATGTCAGGTAATACAATCTGAACATATATGTTGCTGTGATAGCAGCCAAAATGAATAGCATCACCCAATAAATCGGATTTTTAGCAAATGCTGCAACCAAAATTTCATCTTTGGAAATCATCCCGGAAAGTAAAGGAAATCCGGAGATTGCCAATGTTCCAATAAGGAAAGTAGCGTGGGTAATTGGAATGTATTTTATCAATCCGCCCATAAAACGCATATCCTGTTCGTTGCTCATTGCGTGGATAACAGAACCAGCGCCCAAGAATAACAAAGCTTTGAAGAAAGCGTGCGTCATTACGTGGAACATTGCTGTCGTATAAGCGCCTAATCCCAAAGCAATGAACATAAATCCAAGTTGTGAAACTGTGGAGTATGCCAATACTTTTTTGATGTCGTTTTGTCTGAGTGCGTAAAAGCCAGCTAATGCAGCAGTCAGGAATCCGATGAATAAAATACCGTCCTGTACTGTTGGTGCTAATGTGAATAAGAAATTAGATCTCACCACCAGATAAATCCCAGCGGTAACCATTGTTGCGGCGTGAATCAATGCAGAAACCGGGGTTGGTCCTGCCATTGCATCCGGCAACCAAGTATATAATGGAACCTGTGCAGATTTACCTGTTGCTCCAATAAATAAAGCGGAAGTGATAAAAATAATTGTAGTTCCATCCAGTTCAAAAATAGAAGCGTTTTGGGCAACCGACATATAATCAATGGCGTTGACATTTGCAGCGATGGCGAAAATCCCAATCAGTAAACCAAGGTCACCGATACGGTTCATAATGAAAGCCTTTCTTGCGGCTTTTCCATAATCTTCATTCTGATACCAGAATCCAATCAATAGATAAGAACACAGTCCTACACCTTCCCATCCGATAAATAAGATCAGATAATTGCTTCCCAAAACCAAAAGCAACATCGAGAAGATGAACAGGTTCAAATAAGTGAAAAATTTGTAGAAACCTTTGTCGTGGCTCATATAGCCAATAGAGTAGAGGTGTATCAACGAACCGATTCCTGTGATAATCATCACCATCATCAATGACAGCTGATCGACCTGGAAACCAAAATTAACCTGAATCCCGGCAACTCTGAACCATTCAAATGCTTTGACAATAACAGGAGCACTCTCACTATTGAAGTTCAAGAATATACTTGTTGTGATAACAAACGAAGCGAAAACTACCAAAGTTGCCAATCCGCCAACGAAAATTTTCGGAAGATGTTTCCCAAAAAGTCCGTTAACCAGAAACCCGGCTAGTGGTAAAAGTACAATTGCGTAAACTAAATTCTCCATCCTTTATTATCCTCTTAATTTATTAAAAATACTGACATCTACAGATTTGGTATTTCTATACATCATCGCAATAATAGCCAATCCTACAGCTACTTCTGCTGCGGCAACCACCATTATGAAAAATACCAAAAGCTGCCCGTGACCATCACCTTTATAAGCCGAAAATGCTGCAAGCAAAAGATTTGCGGAATTAAGCATCAATTCTACACAGCCCAAAATTACGATAGCATTTTTGCGGACCAAAACTCCTAAAACTCCGAGGCAGAAAAGAATCGTGCTCAGAATGATAAAGTATTCCAAAGGAACTTGTTGTATAAATGTATTCATATCCTATAAATCTTTTTTACCAATCAGAACTGCTCCTACAATACCCGCAAGGATAAGGACAGATGCAAGCTCAAACGGCAATACATATTCGTTAAACAATAATCTTCCCAAGTTTTTGGTCAGACCTACAGACTGGTCTACATTGGTAGTAACTGTTGTGTTTCCCGTAAGACCTTTATAAGCGCCCAACATACCGATGAAAAGAATACTCGCAGAAAATACCCCGATAAATTTCGGAAGATTGGCTTTCTTGCTTTCATCTTCTTTATTGAGGTTGAGCATCATCAAAATATAAAGGAATAGAACCATAATTGCACCAGCGTAAACAATGATCTGAACAATTCCTAAAAACTGTGCATTCAGAAGAATGTACATTCCGGCAATTGAGAACATCGTCACAATCAGTGATAAGATGGCATATAGTGGATTTTTTGCAAAAACAAAATAAACAGCACTTGCAATAGCTAAAAATGCGACAAAGAAAAATAAAATCTGATCCATTACTTCACTGCATTTTTTTGTTTATCGGACTGTCTTGGTGTGATGTCAATCCTTTCATTTATTTTCTCTACTAACTTATCTTTTCCGTAGATAAAAGAACCTCTGTTGGTTTCTACATCTACCAAACGGTCTGTAAGATAAATAGCAGATTTAGGACAGGCTTCTTCACACATTCCACAGAAAATACATCTCAACATATTGATTTCGTAGTTTTCCGCATATTTTTCTTCTCTGTAAAGATGTTTCTCTTCTTTAGTTCTTTCGGCAGCAACCATAGTAATAGCTTCTGCAGGACAAGCCACTGCACAAAGTCCGCAAGCGGTGCATCTTTCACGGCCTTCTTCATCTCTTTTAAGAACGTGCTGACCTCTCCAAATTTCTGCTCTAGGTTTATCTACCTCAGGATAAGGATAAATTGGCGGACCTTTTACAATATTTCTCACAGCGTGCTTGAGGGTAATCCCCATCCCTTTGAATACCGCCGGAAGGTAGATTTTCTCTGCAAGGGTCATTTCCTTGTTCGAAACAACTTTTGATCTGTTAGTAAGTTTCATTTAATTATAGATGTTAGATGTTAGACATTAGATTTTAGACTAATCTTGTCTTTATCTTAAATTTTATATTCAATATTAATTTCCGAATGCTAAAATCAATGCGCCGGTAATCATCAAATTAACCAAAGCTAGTGGAATCAATGTTTTCCATCCCAAGTGCATCAGTTGGTCATATCGGAATCTTGGCAATGTCCATCTTATCCACATAAAAATCAGAATTCCGATAATTGTTTTTGTAAGGAATGCAACGATGCTTAATATTCCGGCGGCATTTTCACCCCAGTTTTGGGTAACCCATTCAATCCCGGGATAGTTGTAACCTCCGAAAAATAATGCTACCATAAATGCGTTGGAGATAAACATATTGACATATTCCCCAAACATATAGAGTCCCAATTTCATTGAGGAATATTCTGTGGAATAACCTGTAACTAATTCAGATTCACACTCCGGTAAGTCAAACGGATGTCTATTGGTTTCTGCCAATGCTGCAATGATGAAAATCAAAAATGCCAATGGCTGATAGAAGATATTCCAGTTCATTCCGTCCAAAGAAAATAATCCCCACAGTTTTCCTGTAGCCTGAGATTCTGTAATTACCTTCAGGTCAAGACTTCCATTCATCATAATGATGGAAAGCAATGCAAGTCCCATCGCCAATTCGTAGGAAATCATCTGGGAAGACGCACGGATTGCACCAAGTAATGAATACTTATTATTAGAAGCCCAACCTCCGATCATAATCCCATAAACTCCGATGGAAGCCATTCCGATGATGTAAAGTACACCAACATCAATGTTGGCAACCTGAAGGTCGAATGAAGTTCCGCCAATATTCAGGCTTTTTCCCCAAGGAATCACAGCACCAGTAATAAGTGAAATGAACATTACCAATGATGGTCCGAGGATAAAAAGAAACTTTTCTGCATTTGCCGGTGTAAAATCTTCCTTAAAGAAAAACTTACCACCATCAGCAAGTGGTTGTAGCAATCCGAATGGTCCGGCTTTGCTTGGCCCGATCCTGTCCTGCATCACGGCTGCTACTTTTCTCTCTGCCCAGGTGGAGTAGGCTGCAATGGTTAATGCCAATAAAAACAGGGCAAGTACCAATATAATTTTGAAAGTAATTAATTCCATAATTGTTATTTGAATTTAATCAGACAAATGAATACTAAATAGTTTCGTTATCCAATTTTTCAATTTCTTTTTCGTCTTTTAAACCGATTTCTTTAGCTTCAGGATTTTCCAGAACATTGTAACTGTCTGTCTTTTTCTCATAATGATTCAGAGAGATTACAGAATGTCTGTCGATGTGTCTTGGTCCTTCAATATTCCAAAACTTAACATCTTTTCTTTCAAAACGGCAATCGTTGCAAATCCATTCTTCTACCTCACCGTATTGGTCTTTTCTGGCAGTTACTCTCACTACTTCATCACCCTTCATCCAAAGTACTGCTTTACCGGAGCATTTCTCACATTTGCAAGTTGC
Source organism: Bacteroidota bacterium (assembly GCA_023448955.1). Lineage (GTDB taxonomy): Bacteria > Bacteroidota > Bacteroidia > Flavobacteriales > Weeksellaceae > Epilithonimonas. Next base: position 2,543 of record JAEXJU010000197.1, on the reverse strand, counting down.
GTTGTAAGGTTTTGTGAACCAGACTCTGCTCGCAAATCTAGCTGTTCTGTCAGTTAAAGCACCTACAGGACAAACATCAATCACATTTCCGATGAATTCATTATCAAGTGCTTTATTCAACATTGTTGAAATTTCTGCGTGGTCACCTCTGTAAAGGATGCCGTGCTCTCTTTTTTCTGTCAGCTGATTCGCTGCCAACACACATCTAGCACAAAGAATACAACGGTTCATATTCAGTTTGATGTATGGACCGATGTCATCTGCATCATAAGTATTTCGCTCGAATTCCGTTCTGGTTTCTAGATTCCCGTGCTCATAACCCAAATCCTGAAGATGGCATTCTCCAGCCTGATCACAAACAGGACAATCTAAAGGGTGATTTACCAATAGAAATTCTGTTACAGCTTTTCTGCCTTCCTGCGCTTTTTCGGAAGTTAAGTTTTTTACTTCCATTCCGTCCATTACACCGGTTCTGCAGCTTGCTACCAATTTAGGCATAGGTCTGGGATCCGCTTCGGAACCTTTGGAAACTTCCACAAGACAAGTTCTGCAACGGCCACCGCTGGTTTCTAATTTGCTGTAGTAGCACATTGCAGGAGGAACAGATTTTCCACCGATTTGTCTAGCAGCTTCCAAGATAGAAGTTCCAGGCAAAACTTCGGTAGTTTGTCCGTCTATTGTAATTTTAAATTTTTTGACTTCTTCGCTCATAATATTGCTTTTAGCAGCTTGCTTTTGGCAATTAGCTTAATTTTTATTTAACTTCCTATTAAAGATGTATCCAATCCCAAAATTAACTTGATAGAATACAAAGTCCTGACTCGCTTTATCAGGCTTATTATTAAGTGTGGTTTTAATATCCGGCATGTTGATGTAACCAAATTTTCCCTCTACTCTTGCCATTATATGATTCCAAAAAACAAAATTGATGTTGGTTCTTGCGTCCAATCCAAATCCTGCCAAATGGTATCTGTCACTTCTTTCATTTCCAAAAAGCTTGACATTGCTTTTTGGCATCAGCGCACCAATACCGCCACCATAGGCCCAAAAGATATCAAAATTCTTTTTGGATAATATGTTTTTGTATTTCTCTATTCCGGCATTGATGTAATTCAATCCATCCGTATGTTCAAATGTCAGAAACTGCTCATCAGATAAATTAACCTGGCCATTTTGAACCATTCCTGCATAAATAGGATCAGAAATATGACCCGTAAAATTAGCATTTTGATTTTGATCCATCACATATTTCATATGATCCTGTGATACTACTAATGCCAAATTATCCTTTAAGAAATAAGCAAATCTAAAATTAAATTGTGGTATAGAAAGCCTTGTCGGATCAATATATGCCATACTTAATTCAGAAGGTCTGTCATGCGCAACTACATTATTCAATGTGAAATCATAACCATTCCCTTTGAAATGAATATCAGATTTGCTAAATCCTGCTCTGTTCCAACCCCAAAAAACGAACATTGTTCCTTTTTTCAAGGTTTGTTTATTACCAAAATCATAATTGTCAGATATTTCTTGAGTTGTATTGTTACTTTGTCCAAAAACAAAATTAAATCCTACAAAAAATACAAAAACTATTTCAAAGAACTTTTTCATCATCATCATCCAATCTAAAATTAGATTCAATTTTACTTATTAGTAACAGCCGGAATTGGATCTGCATAATTTGCCAATCCGTAATTTTGGGTCAGGCAGAGTTCAGGATTGTTGACGTGCCATTCAAATTCGTCTCTGAAATGTCTGATAGCCGCAGCAACCGGCCAGGCCGCAGCATCACCCAATGGACAAATGGTGTTACCTTCGATTTTTCTCTGGATGTCCCAAAGCAAATCGATATCTTCCATTTTTCCCTGTCCGTTTTCTATTTTCTTTAGGATCTTGTACATCCAGCCCGTTCCTTCACGGCAAGGTGTACACTGTCCGCAACTCTCGTGGTTGTAGAATCTTGCTAAAGTCATTGTATGATTCACCACACACTGGTCTTCATCCAAAACAATAAATCCACCTGAACCCATCATTGTTCCGGTAGCAAAACCACCGTCAGCAAGGGATTCGTAATTCATATATCTTGGTTCGCCATTTACTGTTCTTAGCAATAAATTCGCAGGAACAATTGGCACAGAGCTTCCTCCAGGGATACAAGCTTTCAGCTTTTTACCGTTCGGGATTCCGCCGCAATATTCATCAGAATAAATAAATTCCTCAACCGTAATAGTCATATCTATTTCATAAACGCCAGGTTTATTGATATTACCACAAGCTGAAATTAATTTGGTTCCTGTTGATCTTCCAACGCCAATTTTAGCATATTCAGCACCACCTATTTCAATAATTGGGACTACTGCAGCAATAGACTCAACGTTATTAACAACCGTTGGTCTTTCCCAAAGTCCCTTTACAGCTGGGAAAGGAGGCTTCAATCTTGGATTTCCTCTTCTTCCTTCAAGAGATTCTAAAAGAGCAGTTTCTTCACCGCAAATGTAAGCACCAGCACCTCTTTGGACATAAATTTCCAAATCATAGCC
>JAEXJU010000124.1 GCA_023448955.1 Bacteroidota bacterium | reverse complement strand
CTACTACTCTATGGTCACAAGCCAATGAAAGTTTCATTGTATTTCCTACTACGATTTGACCGTTCTTAACAATTGGCTTCTCGATAATCGCACCAACAGACAAAATACAAGAGTTTGGCTGATTAATAATCGAAGTAAACGTTTCGATGCCAAACATACCCAAGTTAGAAACAGAGAAAGTGGAACCTTCCATTTCATTAGCTTTAAGCGCTTTAGTTTTGGCTCTTCCGGCCATATCTTTCACCGCAGCAGAGATATCATTGTAGTTCATAAAATCTGTATTCTTCAACACAGGAACCACCAATCCGTCCGGAACAGCCACAGCTACACCCACGTTGATATTTCCGTGGTGGATGATCTTGTCACCTGCCCAAGAAGAGTTCACCTGAGGATGTTTTCTCAAGGCCATTGCAACCGCTTTGATTACCATATCATTGAAGGAAACTTTCGTATCCGGCTGACTGTTGATCTCTTTTCTGGCTTCAATGGCTTTATCCATATTGATCTCCACCATCAGATAATAATGCGGCGCAGTAAACTTACTTTCGGCAAGTCTTTTTGCAATCACATTCCTCATCTGTGAGTTTGGTGTTTCAGAATCTTCACCTGCTACAAAATTCATTGCAACTTTAGCAGCAGGACTAGCAGATGCAGCAGGTTTTGCTTCGCTTGCAGCTGCAGAAGGCTGATAATTTTCAACATCCTTCTTCACAATTCTTCCGTTCTCACCAGAACCTTTGATAGCAGAGAAATCGATACCTTTATCCTGAGCAATTTTTTTAGCTAAAGGAGAAATCGCCACTCTTTCTCCGGTGGAAGATGCTGCAACCGGTGCAGACTCTTTTTTCTCTTCAGATTTAGCTTCCGCCTTAGCTTCCGCTTTTGGAGTAGCTTTTTTGCCACCGCCGGAAACTATCCCGGAAACATCAGTTCCCGCAGGTCCGATAATGGCTAAAATTTTATCAACTTCAGCAGCGTCACCTTCTCCAACACCTTGATATAATAGAGTTCCGTTGAATTCAGATTCAAAATCCTGAACAGCTTTATCCGTTTCAATTTCGGCAAGGATATCACCTTCTTTCACAGCATCGCCAACATTTTTCTGCCATTTAGCAACTTTTCCTTCCGTCATTGTATGAGAAAGACGCGGCATTGTTATTACCTCAACGCCTTCCGGAATATCAGCAGAAGCAGATTCCTCAGTTTTTTCAACAGCTGTGGGTTGGTTTTCGGTTTTTGGTTCTTCTTCAGATTTTTTCTCTTCAGATTTTGCCCCTCCACCAATCAGTGCGGAAATATCTTCACCATCTTTCCCGATAATTGCCAGAACAGAATCTACAGGTGCCTGTCCACCTTCTTCTACTCCGACATATAATAATGTACCGTTCAGTTCGGATTCGAAATCCTGAACGGCTTTATCTGTTTCTATCTCTGCAAGGATGTCGCCTTCTTTCACGGCATCACCCACTTTTTTGTGCCATTTTGAAACTTTACCTTCCGTCATTGTATCGGATAGACGGGGCATCGTAATTACTTCTGCCATAATTTTTTATTGATTTGAGATTTGAGATTCGAGATTAGAAATTTGATATTTATTAAATTCAAACTTCAAACTCTAAATTTCAAATTAATAATATTTTAGTTTTCTAATTTGTCTAAGAAAGGATAATCACCTTGGGAATAAACGAAGTCATAAACCTGAGATGCATCCGGATACGGAGACTGCTCCATAAAATCGATACATTCTTCCACGAATGCTCTTGATTTTTCATCAATCGCTTCCAGGTCTTGTTCTGTTGCCCAGTTGTTTTCCAGCAATCTGCTTTTTACAATTTCAATCGGATCCTCCAGTTTATACTGAGCAACTTCTTCTTTGGTTCTGTAAGGCTCTGCATCTGACATAGAGTGACCTCTGTAGCGGTAAGTTCTGGCCTCAATAAAAGTAGGTCCGTCTCCTCTTCTTGCTCTTTCGATGGCCTCGTAAGCAGCTTCTGCCACTTTTTCAGGATCCATAGCATCTACAGGAAGACAAGGCATTTCGTAACCTAATCCTAATTTATAGATATCTTCGTGATTGGCAGTTCTTTTAACAGAAGTTCCCATTGCATAACCGTTGTTTTCACAAACGAAAACTACAGGAAGCTTCCAGTTCATTGCCATATTGAAAGTCTCGTGAAGTGCACCCTGACGAACAGCTCCATCTCCCATAAAGCAGATGTTTACAGCTTTTCTGTCAAAATATTTGTCTGCGAAAGCGATACCAGCGCCCAAAGGAATCTGACCGCCAACGATACCGTGCCCACCATAAAAACGGTGCTCTTTGCTGAAAATGTGCATAGAACCACCCATACCTTTGGAAGTTCCGGTTGCTTTTCCACAAAGTTCCGCCATTATTCTTTTTGGATCTACGCCCATTGCCATTGGATGAATGTGGCATCTGTAAGCGGTGATCATACTGTCTTTTGACAGATCCATTGCGTGGGTAAACCCTGCAGGAATCGCTTCCTGTCCATTGTAAAGATGTAAAAATCCTCTGATTTTTTGTTTTAGATAAAGAGAACGGCATTTGTCTTCAAACCTTCTCCACATCGTCATATCTTCGTACCACTTCAGGTAGACTTCTTTAGAAAATTCTTTCATTGTTGTTTTGAAATATGAAGCAAAAATAAGAAAAATTTTACTTTCTATTATATGCATATTATCATATTTTTCTGAACCAATAATTATTACAATTTTTACTTATAATATTAATGCAATCGATTACGCAATAGGTTTTATTCATTATGATGGGATTAATTTTACAAACTAATCAATTTTTCATTTTTGAAAATCAACAAAATTTAATATTTAAGATATTTTTGTATATTGTTAGCGAAATTTGCAACGATGGAAGTCAAAGACCCGATTATTTTATCAATCTCAAGATTTATCTCCAATTTTTTCAATCCGTTAGTATCTCTGGTCATTTACTTCTTTTATTATAGCTATATCAATTATACCTGGGAAGAAGCTACCAAAAAATTTCTGCCGATACTTTTACTACTGATCATTCCTGTTGGACTCTGGATCTATAGAAACGTTAAGAAAGGAAATTATACCAATATGGATGTTTCCAACAGAAAGCAAAGACATTCTCTTTATGTTTTTATTATTCTGGCAACCATTGTCTTCCTTGCCGTAGATTATTTTATTCATAAGGAAATAGACTGGACCGTTCTGATGCTTTGTATTTTATTGATGCTGATGCAGGCTAGTAATTTTTTCATCAAAAGTTCCATGCACACGAGTCTTAACATCTATGTAGCAGCATTATTTTATACAATAAATCCTGTTATTGGCGTTGGCTGGTTTTTACTTTCGGTTCTGATTGGCGTTACAAGAATCATTCTCAAGCGGCATACAATTAAAGAAGTATTAGCCGGTGGTTTGATTGCTATTTTTGTATCTTTGATTTACCTCACAATGGTGAAAGTTATTATTTTTTAAACTATGAAACTACAAACTCTGACTACATCGGAAGAAGACGTTATGCGCGTGATCTGGAAAAAAGGCAGTATATATTTCAGGGATCTGATCAATTCCTATCCGGAACCGAAACCTCATCAGAATACCATCTCCACATTTCTGAAAATACTGGTGGAAAAAAATTATTTAGCCGCAGAAAAACAAGGCAGAATCTATCTGTATTCTCCTGCTGTAAGCTGGGAAGATTATAAAAAAATCGTAACTAAAAAATTTGCAGAGAGTTATTTTGATAATTCAGGCATTGATCTGCTTAAATTACTGATGGAAGAAAACCTGATTCAGGCTAAAGACTTTAATCAATTATTTGAAGTAAAAACTACCGTAATTGCATTACAGGACACAGAAAAAAATAATCCTGTGAGAGATTTTGTAAATGATCTTACCAGTGAAAAAAAATCCAAGAAAAAGGAAAAGGATAAAAAGAAGAAAAAGAAGAAATAAAAAAGCGATCAATATTTGATCGCTTTACTTTTTTTGTATCGTTAGACTACCAACGGTTTCCACCTCCACGGTTTCCGCCTCTGTCTCCTCCTCCATAACCACCACGGTTATTGTCGAAAGATCTTCTTGGTTTTTCTTCTCTTGGTCTAGCTTCTGTAACGTTAAGAATTTTTCCGTTGAATTCTTTTTGGTTAAGTGCTTCTACAGCTTGTCTTCCTTCAGCGTCACCCATTTCTACAAAACCAAATCCTTTTGATCTTCCAGAATCTCTGTCTGTAATGATTTTTGCAGAAGAAACTTCTCCATAACCTTCGAATAGTTCTTGCAACTGATGATCTTTAGTTGCGTAATTGATGTTTGAAACAAAAATGTTCATTTTAAAAAAATTAAATTAAAGTTGTTTTTGAAATTATAAAAGAAAAACAACAAAGAGAATGAACACAATATTGATTTCGTTATAATAATGCTGCAAGATACAATTATTTTTAATACACAATCTATGATTTAAGATTAATATTAAATTAATTTTTGAAAAACAGTCTTCAAAAGCTGTTAATCTACTTCTTTGCCTTTGATGGATTCCAGAATACGGAACCAGTCTTCCAGCTCCAGATCAATCTGCAAAGTCTGACTCAAGGTTCTTATTGTTTCTGCTTTTGACGTTCCGATGACAGGAATTATTTTTGAAGGATGTTTTAGAATAAAGGCTAAAAGAATCTGATTTTCCTCAGCATTATACTTGTCACACAGTTCTACAATCACCTTTTTGATTCTGATATTTTCATCCGACTGATCCGAAAAGTAACTTCCCATCACAGACCAGGCTGTGGGCCTTAATCCTTTTGACATCAGCTGATCCAAAATTCCGTTTTCAAAAGAAGAAATCTCATTTACAGAAACTTCTATTTGATTAGTAACCAAAGGGACAAATTGATTGATAAGCTCAAATTGGGAAACGGAAAAATTGCTCACCCCGAATTCTTTCACTTTACCTGCGTTTTTCAAAACAGCGAAAGCTTCGGCTATCACTTCAGGATTCATCAACGGAGACGGGCGATGGAGTAATAATGTATCCAGATAATCTGTCTTCAGATTAGAAAGGCTTTCATCTACACATTTCAGGATGTAATCTTTATTATAGTTATAATATTTAAGAGCAGACGGTTTCTTTTCCGAGTTCATCACAATCCCACATTTGGAAATAAACTGTACTTTTTCTCTTTTCACTTCCATATCTTTCCAAGCATTGCCAAAAAGTTCTTCGGTAGTGTGACCTCCATAAATATCGGCGTGATCGAAGGTTGTGATATTTTCTTCCAAACAAACCTCTATCAGCTTCTGGATTTCTTTAACGGAATGATTTGCGCCCCAAATGCCCCAACGCATTGTTCCGGCTATAATTTCTGAAAACATATTTCTAATTTTTTCACAAATATATTATGTTAAATAGAAAATTCATTAATACATTT
>JAEXJU010000081.1 GCA_023448955.1 Bacteroidota bacterium | reverse complement strand
CAAGATTATTGACAAGGATATCCAATCTTCCAAAGTTCGTAAGCACTTCACTGATCAATTTGTTAGTGCCTTCTGCTGTGCTTAGATCAGCAGCAACAAAATGGAGACTGCTGTTTCCTTCGTCAGGAGCATTTCTTGCTGAGATGATTACTGTTGCGCCGGCTTGCAGAAGTCTCTCCGCGATAGCTCTTCCAGCACCTTTTGTTCCTCCGGTTACCAGGGCAATCTTACCTGCTAATTCGTTATTGAAATTAGAATATTCCATTTTTTATGTTAATTGTTATATGGCAAAATTGAGTCATAAAAACAGTTTGTACAAGTACGGACTTACGATTCAGATAGGGATAAATTGATCCCCTATTGTGCAAAATGAGACATACGCTTAATTTTGCTATATGTATGAGAGAAAAATAATTCCGAACCTAAACTGCGGACTTGACCTGATAGGTGAAGTGCTTTATGGCAAATGGAAGATCCGTTTGCTTTGGTTTATTCATCAGGGGCATAAAAGACCCAGTGAGCTGCAGCGGAAAATCCCGGATACATCACGAAGGGTTCTTAATGTTCAGCTGAAGGAACTTGAAGATCACGAGCTGGTCACAAAAACAATTTATCCTGTGGTTCCCCCAAAAGTAGAATACAATCTCACCGAGTTTGGAATGACCTTAATCCCAGTCATTGCATCAATAGGACAATGGGGTGATGAGCACGAGGAGCGCCTTCGTAAAGTGATTATGAAACGGATTGCTAATCCGAATCCGGACATTGATAATTGATCTTTTTGGTTATCAGAATCACATTAAATAAAAGCTGAAAAACACCCTCTGCAATTGCCCATGGACAAAGCGTTTACACAGGGGGGTAAAAACAACTTGATGTTTTATTAAAAAGGTCAAGTTCTTTTAACGAAAAGGTCAAGTTCTTTTGAGCAAAACATCTTGAGGTTTTAAAAAAGAATTTTGTAGATTTTTTTCTACAAACTTAAATGTTTAATGAAATTTGTGTTTTTGTTTGCTTAAAATTTATAATTTTATATCAATCAAAAAAATCTTAAAAGTAATTTGCTTAACAGTTTTCCCGCAGATTCTTAGTATTGGTTGATGAGTACTTGTTGCCAAATTGTGTTTTTTACTTTCTGCTACGGTCTGCGGGATTTATTTTTTTTAAATTGGGAATAATAATGAAGAAAGCCATCTCACTGAGATGGCTTTTTGTGTAAATACAGGATTCGTAAGCCTGATTAACTTGAGTTCGATGTAATGAATTTACAAATTAACAGATAATCAATTTATTGCATTTTATTAATAGCTTCGGGCTTTAGCCCGATGAAAAGATTGAAGTTCAGAATGGGCTTTAGCCAAAATCAATGATATTTTTTGGATAAAGCCTATTGTCGCTCCGAATCATTAATATGGGCTAAAGCCCATTCCTATTGATATTTTTGCATCAATCTTAAATCGAACTAACTTTAATTATTTATAAGCTTCAATCGTTTTATTAATGGCATCAATCTGCTGGTGGATAGTCGTGCTGTTTGGATTGTTTTTCAGTACTTCCATTTTTTTGGCAAGACCATCTTTCAGCATTTGAGAAATCATCATTTTGACCTGCGGATTATCCGGGATCTGGGATTTTGCCTGGGCAAGTACTTTGGTTATTTTTTCGGTTGCTTTAAGATTATCAGAAGACATAATCCAGTTATAACCGTCTTCTGCGGATTTACCAAGCTTCGCATCCTGGAATTTGATGAAAGGGTAGAATGCTACGGTCTGTCCTATGGCAGGCATTTGTTTTTCTACTTTATTCTCTACAATAATAGGCAGCAGTTTTGCCATCAAATCTTCCGAAGCGCCATCCAGGTCTATATTAGCAATGGTGGCAGACGCTTTCTTAGGGTCAAGGTCTGAGATTCCTGCCAAAGACGCACCTTTTACAGCATTAGACACGGCATTCATGCCTTTTTCATAGATAGGACTATATTTGGCATTTTTGGTTTTTACCAAAGCTGAAACTGCTGCTGCCTGAACCAAAGTTTTTGGATCTCCATTAGCTAATTTTTCGACTTCCGAAGTCAAAGCTTTTGCCTGTTCAGGAATTGTTAAGTCGATTTGTTCCAATGCCTGTTCCCTGATTCTGAAGAAAGGATCTTTCAGTGCAGCTGCCAATAATTTGATCCCTGCAGCATTTTTTCCCGCCTCTTCTTTGATATTGCTTAACGCAATAGATTTGCTTTTATATTCTTTGGAACCCAGAAATTGTAGCAGACTTTGTTCCGGCGTTTTAGTTTCGGTAATATCTGCCACCAGAATTCCGTCTGCGTTTATATTGATCAGATCAGGATTTTTAGATACATCAAAAGTAAAAGTGTTTTTGGCTTTGGCATCTACCCAAACTTGTTTTCTACTAGGTTTTCCGTTATCATAAACATCGATTGTCAAAGGAAATTCGAAAGGCTGATCCTGAGACTGATTAACAGTTACGATAACTTGCTTTTTTACAGGTTCAAAGTTATAAGTGTAGTTCAGTTTAGGATGTCCGCTGCCGAAATACCACTGATTAAAAAACCAATTGAGATCTTTACCAGACACTTTTTCAAAAGATAATCTTAACTGATGTGCTTCTGCATTCTGGAATTCGTAAGTTTTGAGATAATCTGTAATTCCTGCGAAAAAAGCATCATCGCCCAAATAACTTCTGAGCATATGCAAAATTCCGCCACCTTTCTGGTAAGTCACCAAATCAAAAACATCTTCTCTGGAAGCGTAATCAAATCGCACCAAATCTTTCTTGAAATCCCCAGGATTATGAATGTAACGATCTACATCTTCCATCTGATGATAGTCTGCCTGATCTTTACCATATTTATACTCGTTCCAGAGGTATTCTGAATAGTTGGCGAAGGACTCGTTCACAGTCAGGTTACTCCAGCTTTCTGCGGTAACCAGATCTCCAAACCAATGATGAAATAACTCGTGGGCGATGGTATCTTCCCATTTGTTCTCATCAATGAGTTGTCCCGGTTTTTGAAGAATATCACTTCCGTGAAGCGTTGCCGTCGTATTTTCCATTGCGCCAGAAACATAATCTCTACCAGAAATCTGTGCATATTTCGCCCAAGGATAATCATAGCCTAATTTTTTGGAAAAGAACTCGATCATCTCAGGTGTATTGCCATAGATTTGTTTCGCATAAGGTTCATATTCCTTCACAATGTAGTAATCTACAGGAATATTTCTCCATTTGTCTTTTACAACAGCATATTCTCCAACGCCCATAAAGAAAAGATAGGTTGAATGTCTCTTGTCCATCACCCAATGGTCGGTTCTCATATTTCCGGATTCCTTTTGAGAATCTTTCAGCACACCGTTGGAAAGCGTGACGTATTTATCAGGAACAGTCATATAGATTTCCTGAGTTGTTTTTTGGTTGGATTTATCAATCGTAGGAAACCAAGCTGATGAAGATTCGGTTTCGCCTTGTGTCCAGATCTGTGTAGGCTTGTCCGGATCTTTGCCTTGTGCATTGATAAAATAAAGACCTTTGGCATCATTAATAGCTGCACTTCCTTCTTGTTTCACCTCATTAGGACGGGCTGTATATTTGATATAAACCGTGTAATCCTGATTCTTCTGATAGGTTTTATCCAAGGTGATTTTCAGAACATCGTTTTTATAATCGAATTTAAGAGGTGATTTTGCTCCGTTTTTGTCAAGAGCCACTTCGTGGATCAGCATTCCTTTGGCGTCAAGAACCAATTCATTAGTCGCATAAAAGAAAGGACTTGCTGTGAGCCATTCTTCACCATTCATCTGTTCTTTTTGGTAATCAAAATTAACTTTCAGTTTGGTATGTTTCAGTTCTGTAGTTTTAGTGTGAGTCGCTCTGTAAGGGACGTTTCTGCCAGAAGTTTCAGTCTGTGCAAAAGTTACATTTGAATTAAAAATTGCACCCAGAAATAGTGCAGCAATTAAAATTTTTTTCATTATATATTCTTATTATTTTAATCAATAATATTGATAAGTCTTTAATAGACTACTAAAGTTACTAATGCAATTTCCTAATTTGTAATTCCATTATATTTTTTTAGTTGTTGGACTTCTTTTTCATTATTTAAAATGAAATTGTTCTCTAATAATTTGTCGATAAGATTTTTGTTTTGTGTGTTTTTAAATCGCATTAATTCAATAATTAATTGGTTTTTACTATATTCAGTAAATGGTTCATTTATAGTCCTTTTGAGATAAGAGATTATACTTTTCTGAAGTTTTTCCTTATAGCGTTCGCCGAAATTTTTGCTTAAATACAAGAGCACGTAAGGATTTTCTTGTTTGAATCCTAACTCTTCAAATCTACTTTGAAAAATCTCTGGATAAATCCTGTGTCTCAATGCTTGATTCAACACATAAGTAGATGTTCTATCATGATAAATAGAAATGCTGTCCAGTTTTTTTAGAATTAAATCTTTTCCTTCGCTTTGTTCATCAACTTCTTTTAGATATTCGTTGTAGAAAATTTCGGAAGGTTTTAAATTTCCTACAATACAACCATTTTCCGAATAAATTTCTTTATTAACATTCAAAAGTCTTGAGTAAAAAATTGGAGTTAGTTGAGGAATTTTTTCCGCAATAGCAATGTAAGAATAAAGAGAAACTACAGTGTTTTTATTAAATGTCAACTGATAGATTTCTTTTATATTTGCTTTCTGTTTTAATTTCTCAAATTCAGAATAAGGAGTTGCAAATTTGATATCAGGATTTTCATTTCCAATAACACCGGAATCGAAATAATTTAGGTTTGAAATACTTTTAACTTCATTTTTAAGATGATTTGGAACTTTCAAAGAATCAAAAATTCCTTTTTCTTTTGGACCGAAAACCTCAACTAAATTTTCAGGGCGCAAATCTTTTTGTGTCTTCTCGTTTTCTTTACAATTAAAGAAAATAAGTACTAAAATAAAGAGGAAGATAAATCTCAAGTTAAAGAACTTATATCGCCACCGGCGCTTTAATCCCAGGATGCGGATCGTAATTTTCCAAAGTGAAATCCTCAAAATCAAAATCAAAAATATCTTTTATTTCCGGATTTAGTTTCATAGTCGGTAAAGGTCTCGGCTCTCTTGAAAGCTGTTTCTGAACCTGCTCAAAATGATTGTTGTAAATATGAACATCGCCAAATGTATGAACATAATCACCAACTTCTAAATTGCAAACTTGCGCAACCATCATCAGTAAAAGCGCATAACTTGCGATGTTGAAAGGAACTCCCAGGAAAACATCAGCACTTCTCTGATACAACTGAAGCGACAGTTTTCCATCGGCTACATAAAACTGAAACAATGCGTGGCAAGGTGCTAGAGCCATATTTGGTATCTCAGCAGCGTTCCAGGCGGAAACGATTAATCTTCTGGAATCCGGATTTTTTTTGATTTGTTCAATCACTTCAGAAAACTGATCTACCACTTTTCCGTCGGCACCGCTCCAGCTTCTCCATTGTGCGCCGTAAACTGGTCCCAAATCTCCATTTTCATCGGCCCATTCATTCCAAATCGAAACACCATTATCGGTCAAATATTTGATATTCGTATCGCCTTTTATGAACCAAAGCAGTTCATAAATAATCGATTTTAGATGCACCTTTTTAGTCGTTACCAAAGGAAATCCTTTCGATAGATCATAGCGCAACTGGTATCCAAAAACGCTTCTTGTGCCAGTTCCGGTTCTGTCGGTTTTATCGGTTCCGTTGTCTAAAATATGTTGAAGTAAATCGAGGTAGTTTTGCATTAGGCTAATTTGTGAGTTACAAAAATAAGGTAAATTTTACCAGATATTTTCAATTTTTTGGTTGATATTATTGATTGTGAATAGTTCATTTTTTCTTTTACCATTCATCGCTTTTGCCAAAGGAGATTCCGGAGAAATGCAAATGATTTTCTTACCATCAAAAATAACTTCGCTTAATGAAATAGAAATAAAAAATAAACCTTTTTCCGTCTTTATAATTGATCCTTTTTCCGCTTTTTCAGTTGGTTTTGTTGATATGGTTTTTAGAAAATTCTGCTGCTTCAGAATTTCATTCAGCTGAACCTGAAGATTATTGATTTCCTGCTGAAGCATTTCTCTTCCGGTTTCGTATTTGTCGCCCATAGAACTTTTTGTATCGTTATTGGAAGCGCGGGTTTCATCAATCAGCTTTTCGAAGTTTAGGACTTTTTCGGAGAGTTTTTGATTGATTAGTTGTAACAACTTTTCTTTATCCATATTATTAATATTTATATTGATAAACAAAAAGATAAAAATTATTATCCATCGGAAATTTATAAAGCAACTTTTTATTTTTGAGATTTAAACTTTTGTAAGTAAAATCCGAATCAATTCTCGGCTTGAAAGTCAAAGAATCTGTGGAGACTACAGATATGATATTAATATTTCTTGCATCTACATAATTTTTATAAGATAAACTGTCACGATGTTTTCTTGCCAAAAGCATTGTTGCATCATTCAGTCCATACCCGTCATAGACAGTTGCCGGTGAAAAATATGCAACGTGACCGGCATCCATAATCATTACTTTATCCGATTTTTTTAATTTTTTAGCCATCTCGCCATAGCTACTATAAAATCCTTCATTGTCAACAATAACTCCTTTTCTATCATCATAGAAATTTGCAGATAAATCAATCATTCTGAGAGCTGAAATAATCAACGTTAAACCAAGAATAATATTCATAAGTTTTGGACGAAATTTTTCAAATTTAAAATCGAAATTGATAGCCAGAAAATAAGCTGTCAGTGGGAAAAAATATCTGATGTAAATACCTGATGAATAGCTATTAATATTAAAACTGTAAAAGAAAATCAAAAAAGCCAAGGGTATTAATTGAAGATATTTTCTATTATAAAATAACAATAAAATAACCGGCGAAAACAAGATAATTCTTCCCAGAAAAACTTTGAATCCTAGATAACTGTAAGTATTGAAATTAGATTTCAGAATAAAAGGAAGCGGAATATAAAATTTGTAAAAAAGAAGATAAAATGAAGCAAATATTAAGATGCCAGCAGATGAAAAAACGAACTTAGAAATGATTTCTTTCTTTTGACGGAAATTCGAGTCTAGAAACCAGAACAGTAAAAAAACGCCAAACTCAGGACGAACTAAAACAAGTATTATAGAGTAGGGATTT
This sequence comes from Bacteroidota bacterium, assembly GCA_023448955.1. Taxonomy (GTDB): domain Bacteria; phylum Bacteroidota; class Bacteroidia; order Flavobacteriales; family Weeksellaceae; genus Epilithonimonas. The sequence goes on along the minus strand of JAEXJU010000081.1, from coordinate 2,398 downwards.
CTACAACTGTTCCAATTCTTCAGAAACATAAAAAGGATAAAGGTAGCTAAAATAGTTTCCAATCCGTGTGTGGAGTTGAGTGCCATCCAGTAGGTGAAAAACAGACTGAATATCAATCTGAATGCCTTATTCAGTAGCTTTTGTTCTTTGAATATTAAAGAAACAGATTGTATTATTAAAAATATCCCTATTAAAATATTGACAAAGTAAAATATATTTTCAGATTTCAGACCAATCCAATTGAATACAGATAAAACCCACATCCAGAGCAGACTTGTTTGTCCATTGCCTTGATAAAAAGGGTCAAGATTGTACCAGGGTTTCAGATGGTCTGCAAAGTTCCTGGAATATTGAAACGTTATGTAAGCATCATCTATTATTAATGTTCTGTTCAGTATGACAAAAACACAGAAAACGGAACATAAGATTAATATCAATATTGTTTGGATGGGATTTTGTAAAAGTTTTATATTCAAATGGTTATGGTTTTTTACTGTTTATTTTTATAATCAAGTCCAATTTTTGCTGCTTCAGCAATCACAAAATCCTTCGCTTCTATTTTATCATTTTTGATTTCTCCTTCCAGAATGGCTTCCTTCACTTTTTCTTTCAGAATTCCGATTTCTCTTCCGGGTTTGAGATTGAACATTTCCATAATTTCTTCTCCGGAAATCGGTGGTTGGAAATTGCGAACCTGATCCTTTTCCTCTACTTCTTTGATTTTTTGTGCAACGTATTCGAAGTTTTTTTTGAAACGCGTCTGTTTCGAATAATTTTTAGTTGTGATGTCCGATTTGCAAAGCGTAAAAAGATCTTCCAGGTCTTCTCCGGAATCAAAAAGTAATCTTCTTAGTGCGGAGTCCGAAGCATCATCGGTAATCAGGGCTATTGGTCTGGCGTGCATTCTGACTAGTTTTTCAACATATTTCTGTTCGTTTCCCAAAGGAAGTTTCAGCCTTTTAAAAATCGATTTTATCATTTTAGAACCCACAAACTCGTGTCCGTGAAACGTCCAGCCAGTTTCGTTTACAAATTTTTTAGTCGGTGCTTTTCCAATGTCGTGAAGTAAAGCAGACCAACGCAACCAAAGTTTATCTGTGTTTTCAGAAATATTATCGACGACAGCCAATGTGTGGTAAAAATTATCTTTATGCGTTTGTCCGTCAATATCTTCGATGCCTTTTAGAGCGGTTAGTTCCGGTAAAATATATTGTAACAAAGAAGTTTCTTCTAATAATTTCAAACCTTTCGAAGGTCTTTCGGAAAGCATGATTTTGTTAAACTCCACCATAATCCGCTCCATCGAAACGATTTTCATTCGCTCAGCTTCTTCTTTAATCGCTTTCAGAGAATTTTCTTCAATATCGAAATCCAGAGTTGTTGCAAATCTGATGGCACGCATCATCCGCAAAGGATCGTCCGAATAGGTTTGATGAGGTTCCAAAGGTGTTCTCAGGATTTTGTCGGAAAGATCCTGTATTCCTCCAAACGGATCAATCAATTCTCCGAAATTATCTTTGTTAAGTGAAATTGCCATTGCATTAATGGTAAAATCCCTGCGTTTTTGATCGTCTTCCAAAGTTCCGATTTCCACAGATGGTTTCCTGGAATCTTCGCTGTAGCTTTCTTTTCTGGCGCCTACAAATTCCAGTTCCAGATCTTTGTATTTGAACATCGCTGTTCCGTAAGTTTTGAAAACTGCGACTTTTGTTTTGGGGTCAATTTCTTTGGCAATGCTTTCAGCGAGTTCTATGCCACTGGATTCCGTCACGAAATCGATGTCGGTTGGTGCTTTTCTTTTCATCAGCAAGTCTCTTACGAATCCGCCAACGGCATAAACAGATTGTCCTTTTCTGTCGGCCACTTCAGAAATGATTTTGAAAAGTTTTAGGTTTTTATTTTGATTAAGGTTGATAAACATTTTAGTTGTCAGTTGACGGTTGAAAGTTGTTGGAATGATTACAAACTTCTCAATCCTTTTATATTAATTGCAAAGATAATTCTTTTGGGAAAAGTTTCTACTATGCGCAGCTGCGTAAGGGCGGAGGGCATTGTTGGAGCTCTTTCCATAAAAACTTTGTTTAGTTTTTATGGAAAAGCGACTGCCCGCAGACCGACCCGCTTGTCTAGCGGCCCGGCAAACCTCACAGGTTTGCAAAACCTGTGAGGTTTACGCCTAGGAAGACAAAGGGATACGCCCAAATTTTTGAAAATCAGGACTTTTTGTCTTTTGATTATTGCTTATAAATTAGAAATAAGACATTTTGCTATGAAAATAGGTGCGGTATTCTTTTTGAGATTATGATAAATACAAAAAGTAGTTTTTTTTCATAGTTTATTTTTCCGGCGGATGGTCTTGCAAGAGGTCATCCGCCGGTTTTTTTACTCTCTCAATACT
>JAEXJU010000269.1 GCA_023448955.1 Bacteroidota bacterium | reverse complement strand
CCTTCATTTCTTGCCCAGCTTCGGCGGGAAATTCCGTTGTTGACGTCCCAGAACAGCATTGATTTTAATCTTCTGTCGGCATCATCGCTTCCATCAAGCAACATCCCGAAACCACCATTGATGACTTCTCCCCAGCCAACGCCACCACCGTTGTGAATACTCACCCACGTCGCGCCACGGAAACTGTCGCCAATCACATTGTGAATCGCCATATCTGCCGTAAATCTCGATCCGTCATAAATATTGGATGTCTCTCTGTACGGCGAATCCGTCCCCGAAACATCGTGATGGTCTCTACCCAAAATCACCGCCCCGATTTCTCCGTTGGCAATGGCTTTGTTGAAGGCTTCTGCGATTTTCATTCTTCCTTCGGCATCAGCGTACAGAATTCTCGCCTGCGAACCCACGACCAGATTATTTTCCTGTGCACCTTTAATCCACTGGATGTTGTCTTTCATCTGTTGTTGGATTTCGCTAGGAGAATTTTTAATCATTTCTTCTAAAACGTTGCAGGCAATCTCATCCGTTTTCTGTAAATCTTCAGGTTTTCCGCTCGCACAAACCCAACGGAACGGCCCGAAACCGTAATCAAAACACATCGGTCCCATAATATCCTGAACGTAAGAAGGGAATTTGAACTCTCTTCCCAACGTCGGATGATCTGACATTACATCGGCTCCGGCTCTTGATGCTTCCAGTAAGAAAGCATTGCCATAATCAAAGAAGTAAGTTCCTTTTGCTGTATGTTTGTTGATGGCGGCAGCGTGTCTTCTCAAAGTTTCCTGAACTTTTTCTCTGAACAATTCTGGGTTTTCTGCCATCATCTTATTCGATTCTTCGAAGCTTAAACCGATAGGATAATAACCGCCCGCCCAAGGATTGTGAAGCGAAGTCTGGTCTGAACCAATATCGATTCTTAACTTTTCTTCATCAAATTTTTCCCAGATATCAACAATATTTCCCAGATAAGCCAGAGAAACTGTTTCTTTATTTTCCTGTGCTTTTCTTACTCTTGCAACCAGTTCATCCAGATTTTCGTGGATTTCATTCACCCATTTCTGATCGTGACGGATTTTAGTAATCTTTGGGTTCAATTCTGCAATCACAGTAACACAACCTGCAATATTTCCTGCTTTTGGCTGTGCTCCGGACATTCCGCCCAAACCTGAGGTGACGAATAATCCGCCCTTCGGTTCTTTTTTAATTTTTCTGAAAGCATTCAAAACGGTAATCGTTGTTCCGTGAACAATTCCCTGCGGACCGATGTACATATAAGATCCGGCAGTCATTTGTCCATACTGTGTCACACCCAACGCATTGAATTTCTCCCAATCATCAGGTTTGGAATAGTTCGGGATCATCATTCCGTTCGTTACCACCACTCTCGGCGCATCTTTATGGCTTGGAAACAATCCCATCGGATGACCGGAATACATTGTTAACGTTTGTTCGTCTGTCATTTCAGACAGATATTTCATTGTCAGAAGATATTGTGCCCAGTTGCTGAAAACGCCTCCATTTCCTCCGTAAGTAATCAGTTCGTGGGGATGTTGCGCCACAGCATAATCCAGATTGTTCTGAATCATCAGCATAATCGCTTTTGCCTGCTCAGATTTTCCGGGATATTCTGCAATGTCCCTCGCTTTCATTTCATAATCCGGGCGGAAACGGTACATATATATTCTGCCGTATTTTTCAAGTTCTTCTCTAAATTCAGGCAACAATTCAGCGTGAAACTTGGGCTCAAAATAACGTAAAGCGTTTTTCAAAGCCAGTTTTTTCTCTTCATCTGAAAGAATTTCTTTACGTTTTGGAGCGTGATTGATTTGGGTTTCGTATGGTTTTGGAAGAGGCAATTCGTTGGGAATTCCCTGTTTTATTTGTTCTTGAAAAGTCATTTTATGTTGATGGTTGATGGTTGTCGGATTCTTTGTGGTTTTAAAGATATTCAAAATGAAAAACATCCGCAAAATCTTTTGTGTAAAATGATATCGCTCACATTTGCGTCTGTTAAAAAGGGTGAATCGTTTGTTACTCACGAGCTGTCGCGCAACCGTGATCTGATGAGGCAGAAAGTCGGATCCCCGAAATCTTTAGCGATCTGAAGAGAAACTTGATTTTCTATTCATTTCATTGTTTAATCTAAATTCTAAAAAAAAAGAAATGAATTACGAAACCCAAATCCAGGTATATGGAAACCCATGTTTTCAAAGTTGTTTTTCCTAACAATACCAATCATCACGACACCAAGTTTGGTGGAAAAGTGATGGAAATGATGCCTTTATGACAGCTACAAGATTTGCCAGGAAATCTTTTTGTAACCGTGAGTTGTGACAGGATTAATTTTAAAAAGCCAATTCCGGCCGATACACTTGTTGAGCTTAATTTGTTGGTAACACCAGTTTGAAGGTCAATGTCGAGATATTTGTAGAGGAAATGTATGTTGAAACAAGAGAAAAAGAGGTTTACGGAGATTTTACATTGGTAGCTATTGATAGCGATAAAAAACCATTGAAAATTTTTCAATAGAAAAAGAGACTGTAATTCTACAGTCTCCTTTTAGAATCATTATATGGCAGAATTACTAT
>JAEXJU010000246.1 GCA_023448955.1 Bacteroidota bacterium | reverse complement strand
GGATTTGTGTGGGAATCCATAGCCCCGATTGCAACGACATCCTTTTTTGTTTTGGTGCAAAAGTTCTTTTAATGACTAAGTTTCTAAACAAAAAAGATATAGTGGAAAGCGGGATTAGCTCCTGATAAAGTTTGAGAGTGGGAGCGTTTAAGCATTTTTTAATAAGAATTAAAATGAGAAAAGTATTAGTGATTGGTTTATTGGGTGTTTTAGGGGTTGTGAAAGCGCAAACCTGGAAATCGGAAGACCAGTATATCCAGAAATTTGCGCCTTATGCAGTGGAAGAAATGGAGAAATATAAAATCCCGGCGAGTATAACTCTGGCTCAGGGACTTCTGGAAACAGCCGGCGGCCAAAGCAGACTGGCACAGGAAGGAAAAAATCATTTCGGCATAAAATGCAAAGAGGACTGGACCGGCAAGACAATGAAACATACAGACGATGCGCCCAATGAGTGTTTCCGCGTGTATGATGATCCTAAACAGTCATACGAAGACCATTCTGTTTTTCTGGCCACAAGGAAATACTATACCAAGCTCTTTGACCTGGATCCAAAAGATTACAAAGCCTGGGCACACGGACTGAAAAAAGCCGGCTATGCAACCAACCCGAGATATGCCTACATCCTGATCGATAAAATAGAGCGGTACAAGCTATACGAGTTTGATAATACCAACAAAAATGAGGTGTATTATGCTATTCTGAAGATGTATCCAAGTCTGAACCAAGATGCTGTTTTTATGGCTCAGCTGAGTCAGAACAGGCAAAATGAAAAAGTAGCGCCTCCTACGATTAGAGTAGATTATTCGCAGGATTCTTACGCCAAACAACAAAGCAAAGTATCAGAAATAGTAAGTGCGAAAACCAAGACCGATCTCTTGAAAAATATTCTGGTAAAAAATCATCCCAACGGAGATCTGAAGTTTTTTGTAATGCCTGTGGATGCAGATGTGTCTGATATTGCGAAGAAATTCGACATCAGCGAAAAACGGTTAATGAAATATAATGAACTGCAAAGTTCTAAACTGATGAAAAATGATATTGTTTTTCTGGAAAGCAAAAATTCATCGGGAAACAAGGAAACTTATAAAGCTGCAACTGGCGAAACAATGCACGATATTGCCCAGAAATTTGGCATCAAACTAAAAAAACTCTATTCCAAAAACAGAATGGAAGCATGTGAAGAGCCAAGAGCAGGACAGGTAATATATCTGCAAAGTAAAAAACCGAGAAGCTAATTAGTTTATAGTTTATAGTTTACGGTGTTTTTTTTAGCCATCTAAATACGAAACACAAAATACCTAATACAAAACAAAAAATGTTATACCAAAGAAGTTCAGCGCTTTTTGAAGAAGCGTACCAATATATTCCGGGCGGTGTTAATTCGCCTGTGAGAGCCTTTAAATCTGTGGGAGGCGTTCCTATTTTTATGAAGTCTGCAAAAGGTGCTTACCTTACGGATGAAGATGACAGAACCTACATCGATTATATCAACTCGTGGGGACCGGCAATCCTAGGTCACACGCATCCCGAAGTTTTGGAAGCTCTCAAGCTGCAGGCTGAGAAAGGCTTTTCTTTTGGTGCGCCTACGGAACTGGAAACGGAGATTGCAAAATTCATCGTAGAGAATGTGCCGAATGTAGACCAGATCAGAATGGTTTCTTCCGGAACAGAAGCTTGTATGAGTGCGATTCGTCTGGCGAGAGGTTACACGGAGAGAGAAAAGATCATCAAGTTCGAAGGCTGTTACCACGGTCACTCGGATTCGTTTCTGATTCAGGCGGGAAGTGGAATGGCGACTTTCGGAAGTCCCAATTCTCCGGGCGTTACGCAAGGAACGGCGAAAGATACTTTGCTCGCCGAATACAATAACATCGAACAGGTTGAAGACCTTTTCAAGAATAATCCTGAGCAGATTGCGGCCATTATCGTAGAACCGATTGCGGGAAATATGGGTTGTATTTTGCCGGAAAATCAGTTCCTTCAAAACCTTAGAAAATTGTGTGACGAGCACGGAACCTTATTGATTTTTGATGAGGTAATGACCGGTTTCCGTCTGGCATTTGGTGGTGCGCAGGAAGCTTTAGGCGTGAAGGCAGATTTAGTAACGTACGGAAAAGTAATTGGTGGCGGTTTGCCGGTTGGCGCATTTGCCGGGCCCAACGAAATTATGAACTGGCTTTCGCCAAGAGGACGCGTTTACCAAGCCGGAACGTTGAGTGGAAATCCTCTCGCAATGAGAGCCGGACTCAAAACGTTGCAGCTGATCAAGCAAGATGCAGATTTCTATAAAAAATTAGACAAAACGACTGAAACTCTGGATTTCGAAATCGGGAAAATATTAAACGAGAAAGGCATCCGACACCGCATCAACCGCAAGGGAAGTATGATGTCGATTTTCTTTGATGTGACGTCTGCAAGTAACTTTAATGAAGTTAATAATTCCAATATCGGTTTGTTCAATAATCTGTTTCATCAGGTTCTGGAACAGGGAATTTATCTGCCGCCAAGTGGCTATGAAACATGGTTTATTTCATCCGCCATTGGCGATACGGAGATTGATAAAACGCTGGAAGCTTTCAGGAAGTTTCAGTATTAGATAAAAGAAATCAATAGGAACGGGCTTTAGCCCGTTTTTTTTATAGATGTCAATCTGGCTGTAGCCAAAATAACTATGGATAAATTTTGGCTAAAGCCGATGTGTATTTTAATTTCTATCATCGGGCTAAAGCCCGACGCAATTGATTTCGATAGGAGAAGTTTTTGTGATTTGTTAATTTCATTAAGCCACGGATTGCAAATCCGCAAAATCATACTTTTTAAATGTTTCTAAAAAGTTCATCAATCACTTTGTTTTTTATTTGTGCAATAAAGTCCTTTTGCCCCAAAAGTTTCTTTTTGAGTTCGTCTATTTCGTTTCTACTGGCTCTAATGAAGTAATTTCTTAATTTTTCTTCCTTGCCAATATTTATGAAATATGACAGTACAAAATTGTTTATATCAACGTGAGTATTAGATAACTCTATGAAAAAATCATAACTATACTTTTCTATTGCCTCTATGATTTCATGAATATTTTTGTTTGAAAATTGAATGTTAATAACAAAAAATGCCTCTTTGTTGTTACTCGGCATATGAATAATTAAGCTTTTAAAGTCGTCTGTCTTGATTTGTTGTTGAAATTCCTTTCTTCCATTTTTTATTAGTAAATCTTTTAGTATTTCATTTTCCTTCGATAGGTCAACTTCAATATTATCAATTAACTCATTTTTGGTTTTAGATTTATATTCTTGTTCTGAAAAGTCAAAAAATTGAGGAATTATTTTAATAATAACGATAATGCTAAAAATTAAACAGCTTACAGTCGTCATGTAAACTTGGTGGCTATTTATCTTAAATGGTTGATTAAAATGCAAAGGATATAAGAAAATAAAGTAGATTGTTCCGTAAATAATAAGATTTTGTATGAGACCAAGATTTTTTACATATCGTAAATATCTCATTAGACCCGATTTGTAAGGGTTATATTTATTTGAATGGAGTGTTAATATATATCCCTTGTGAGAATAAAAGTCCAAAAAGTTTTTTGTAAATATCACAGCAAAAAGACTATGAGCAATAAATAAATAATTTGTATTGAAATTGAAATATAGGATGAATATCGAAAAAAATATGTTATAAGCTAAGCTCAGAAAAATAAATTTACTTTGGAAAACATAATACTTTATAAACATACTTCTACTATATTGAAAAGAAGTAAAACCACTTTGTAGAATAAAAGTACTTGTCGCAACTATCAAACTTAATATTGTTCCTGATAGTGCAAGTTGACTTTCAAAATATTTATCGTAGTCTGTCAGTGCCTTGAATATATCTATCATTAGTAAGTTTTATTTGCTTTATATTATAAGTAATATTATTTTACAATTACCATAAACATCTACCTTCACGCCTCGTACAAACCCAGATAATAATTTCTCTAAAAATAATCAAAAAAACACACACCAAAACTGTAATCATTAGTTGTTTAATCCATCTTTTTCGTATAAATTCTAAAAAAAAGCCGAAAATTAAATCATTAAGAGCTACTTATTTTGGACTTTTCTAATGCGGACATTTGATTCAGAAGATTCTTTTTCATCAGAAAATATTGTCTTCCGATGTAAAAATTGAAGTTATTAACTGCAGAAAAAAGATGTTGAAGATGGTCTTCTAGATATTGATTCTGATTGAAGTAAATCAAATCATTGCTCACATAATACTCCAAATCTTTTCTTACTTGTTCTGTAATTTCATTGGTAAATAATTCATTATCAATAATTTTCCTGATTTCATTTTTTAGTTTAGTTTCTAGAGGCTTGAGATTCGAGAAATTTTTGTTGATTTTCTCAAAAGGAGTTGTTACACTGACAAACTCCAATGCTTTTTGGATTTCCAGGAAAAGATTGAAATTCTCATCATACAATTTATCCTGATTAAGAAATGCGGAGAATTGAGTTCTAAATGTCTGATCGTTGTTCTGAAGCTGGGCTAGTTTCAGGAAATAATGAAAAATATTGATGTCGTTTTGCAGTATGTCTTGTTGTAACTGCGCGATTTGTTTTTCAATTTTTGGAATCAAATCCTTGGCAGCTTTGGCATTGTATTTTTTTCCATCATAATCGAATGTTTTGATGTCAAAGCTTTTTTCGGCAATAGCCTGGATTGTGTTTTTGTCATTTTCTAGCGCAGATAATGTATAGACCATTTCTACTTTTTCTCTTTCAAAAAGCTGGTCAAATGTCAGATTTTCATCGGAAGGCGAGTAAGAATCTAAGGAAAATTGAGCAGGATTTTTGTTGTCGTAATAACTATTAAAGATTTTATCGAAAGTGTTTTTATTATAGTCATCCTGGAATTGATTTTGAAAAATCTCAAAATCCAAGACAGATTTTGGCTGTTCATATTTTACATTTTCGAATAATTTTGAGGTTAGTTTCTCCTCAGTATCATCTATATTTTTGAAGATGTTTCTTGCGGAATCATTATTTCCATTTTTAATAATGTTCAGCTTTTTTAGTCTTGCCACTCTGTCTTCTGTAGAAGGATGAGATGCCCATTGGTTTTCTATGACCAGTTTGGATTTATTAAAAAGTCCGGCTTCATTTGGTTTTACCAGAGGCAAGTTATTTTTAGTCTCTATTTCACTTTCGGTGGCCAGAAAATTCATCACAAAAAATTGTTCTTTGTAGATGTTTTTACTGGTTTTGCATTCCGCAATTTTTCCATCGTAGAAACTGATAACATTGTTATAAGAGTTTTCTGCCAGATCCAATCTTAGCAAGGCTTCTTCCAAAGCAACTGAACCAGCAATGTTAGCCGCCACTTCGTCTGCGTGAAATTCCATTTCTCTGGAAAGTGCAAGATGACGAATATTTACAAAGGAATACATTTTGGAAAGTATCCATTTAATACCCTGAGTAATTTTAAGAGCCAAGCCTGCAAAAATGGCAAAATAGCCGCTTGCATTGGCCCATTTATTAATGGCAGTTTGATAAGATTCATCATCATTAACTAGGTTGAAAATGATTTGATTAACGTTATAAACATAACTTCCAACTTTCATAGAACGTTGAGAAAAATGCCCAAACTCGTGCGCCAAAATAGCTTTTAGTTCTTGTTTTGTACAACTGTTTACCAAGCCGAGTCCAATGATTAGATTTTTCCTAATAGGCAGAAACATACTCCAAAAACTAGAATCATAAAACACGCTTGCATTCACATCATAACTAAGGTAAACGTTCTTCGGAAAATCGGTTTCTGCTTGTTTTACAATTTCATCAATCATAGCAAATAGTGCAGGCTCATCATTTCTTTTGATTTCAAATAATCCGCTTCGGTCATTGATGTGTTTTTTGAAGAGGAATTTGATAAGAAAGTACGAAATCATTATGCCCAAGCTTGCAAGTCCGAGTCCCAGCATTAGGGTAAAAAACATCGGTTTTGCAGCAATGATAAAAATCCCAGCCGTAATACAGCCAGCTGTGAGTGCAATAGCACCAAGAAACAAGAGAATGTAAACAATAATGAATAAAATAATAGAAAAAACGGCAGCATTGCTTTTTTTTCTAAATTCCTGCGAAACTTGAATCAACATAAATATTTGGTTAATTAATTTTTTATAAAAATAAAAAATCAAATAATATTCTGAAAATATTATTAAAAAAATCAAACAAAAAAACCGCTCAGAAATCTGAACGGTCATTTATGCTATTTGCCATCGGCCAAAAGCCAATTGCAATTCTACATCATTCCTGGCATTCCGCCGCCCATTGGCATTGCAGGTTCGTCTTTTTTCACTTCAGTGATGACACACTCAGTTGTTAAAAGCATTCCTGAAACGGAAGCTGCGTTTTCAAGCGCCACTCTTGTTACCTTCGTAGGGTCAATGATTCCAGCTTCAAGCATATTAACATACTCGTCAGATTTAGCATTGTAACCAAAGTCACCTTGTCCTTCTGCAACTTTAGCAACGATTACAGAACCTTCGCCACCAGCATTAGCCACGATTTGTCTCAATGGTTCTTCGATCGCTCTTTTCACGATTTTGATACCTGTCGTTTCGTCAGCATTGTCACCTTCGAAGTTAAGGGCAGAAACGGCTCTCACCAACGCAACACCACCACCAGCTACGATACCTTCTTCCACAGCTGCTCTCGTAGCGTGTAGTGCATCGTCCACTCTGTCTTTTTTCTCTTTCATTTCCACTTCGGAAGCAGCACCTACATAAAGTACAGCAACACCACCAGCTAATTTAGCCAATCTCTCCTGAAGTTTTTCTCTGTCATAGTCAGACGTTGTAGTTTCCATCTGAGCTTTGATCTGAGCTACTCTTCCTTTGATTTGAGCTTCGTCACCACCACCGTTTACGATGGTTGTATTATCTTTGTCAATCACTACTTTTTCAGCAGTTCCAAGGATTTCGATAGACGCATTTTCCATAGTGAAACCTCTTTCTTCGGAGATCACTTGTCCGCCAGTCAGGATAGCGATATCTTCTAGCATCGCTTTTCTTCTGTCACCAAATCCAGGTGCTTTTACAGCAGCAATCTTAAGAGAACCTCTCAATTTATTAACTACCAAAGTCGCTAAAGCTTCACCTTCTACTTCTTCAGAAATAATCAATAGAGATTTTCCACCTTGTGCTACCGGCTCAAGAACTGGTAATAATTCTTTCATCGAAGAGATTTTTTTCTCAACCAAAAGAATATATGGATTATCTAATTCCGCAACCATCTTCTCAGGATTAGTTACGAAATACGGCGATTGGTAACCTCTGTCAAACTGCATACCTTCTACA
>JAEXJU010000209.1 GCA_023448955.1 Bacteroidota bacterium | reverse complement strand
GATTATAACTGGTCTAACAGTTTCTCTTATAAAAATGTTTTTGCAGACAAGCATAATTTGGAAGTTTTAGCTGGGATGGAATATCAGAATCACAGGTATAACACTCTAACGAACGTTTCATACCGTATGACAGATCTTAGACCATTCTTCCAATTTGCAGAAACAGGAACTGTCTTTAGTTATGGGGATGAGTTTTTTTGGACTCAAATCGGTTATTTTGGAAGATTAAATTATATTTATGATAACAAGTACACCCTTTCAGGACAACTAAGAAGAGATGGTAATTCAACTCTAGGAAGCTATAACAGATGGGGGAATTTTTGGTCAGTTGCAGGGTCTTGGAATGTTAAAAATGAATCTTTTGCACCAAGTATGTTTTCAACATTGACTTTTAGAGGTAGTTATGGTGTGTTAGGAAATATTCCTTATGCAGATCAGTGGGGATTACAATATAACTCTTATGCTACTGTAGGTTATGATGCCTCACAAGGCGGCTGGGGTGGTAATAATGGTTATGGAGGCATAAGTAATCCGGGTAATCCAGATCTGCAATGGGAAAAATCAAAACATCTAGATATTGGTGCGGACATAGGTTTTTTTAATGATCGTCTTAAGTTTACCTTAGATTATTATCATAAAATAACGGATGATGCTATTTATGATGCATACCCAGCAACTGAAACAGGAGGTCCTGCTTCCTATCTTGCTAATGTCGGTACAATTGATAATAAAGGTTTTGAACTTACAATGGAAGCAACTCCAGTTCAAACTCAGGACTTCAGATGGAATATCAATGCCAATGGTGCATATTCTAAAACGATGTTGACTAAATTAAATCAATCAGTTTACCCAGATCCTAACTCTGAAACATCGGATTCAAATAATAAGTTTGTGACCTTAGTTCCGGGACATATCTTTGGAGAGTATTATGCAGTTATATTTGCTGGGATTGCCCAGGCAGATGACCCTTCAAAAGGGATTAAAGCGGGACAGGCCTTATTTTATACAGATGCTTCAAGAACTGATGTAACTAACGACAGAAGGCTAGCTAGCGGAGATTTTATGGGGAAAAGTGCTTTTCCTGTATATAATATAGGATTGACAAATGAATTTAAATATAAGAATCTAACTTTAAGTTTCATGCTTTCAGGTCAGTTTGATTTTTATGTGCACAATGGTGTTCACTCTTACACATTACATGATGGAGCATTTCCAACAAGAAACCAAGTCAATGATGCTTTGTATGATAGCTGGACTGATGCGCCGGGTGCAGAAAATTATGGCGCTTCTAATCCAAAAGCAGTTGTAGGGGATGCACTTACTTCTAGATTAGAATCATCCCGACACATAAACAAAGGAGACCATATCCGTTTGAAAGAAATGAAAATTGCTTATTCTTTTGGCAGTCAGTTTAAAAACAGCATAGGAATTAATAATTTAACAATCTATTTGAGAGGAACAAATTTACTGACCTATGTTTTTGACAAAGATTTGGATTATGATCCAGAGTCTAATTCTAATTCTTGGTCCTGGTTGGGGAAAGGAAAATACTGGTATGCTTCTCCAGTACTTAGAACCATGTCAATGGGTATTCAAATTGGTTTTTAATTTATAAATAAATTATTAGAATGAAAAAGTTTTTTATAATAGTATCATCTCTATTGGTTATTACAACAGCTGATTCTTGTAGTGATAAAGAATTAGAGTTGTATCCAATAACTCAGGATGATATTCAAGATATCGACACAGAGGATAAACTTCAATATTTTTTAAATGCGGGCTATTTGACAGTGGGTTCTGTAAATGCTTTTGGAACAAACGCAATGGCACTCGCTGATGTTTTATCAGACAATGCATATATCACTGGTGCTAAAGCATTCAATACAACATATAATATGGGCTATACAGCAACGAATAATGATACTGGTAGTATCTATAGGTCATTGTATGATGCCATTATGAATTGTAATATAGTAATCAATAATACAAAAGTTCCCAATAGTCCCAAAGTTTTACGTATGAAAGCTGAGGCGAAAATAATTAGAGCTTTCTCATATTTTACTTTGCTTAATTATTTTTCGCCAGCACCTACTTCTGGAATTAATCAGGAATATGGTGTTCCAATTGTTCTAGGTGATTATGATTCGTCTATACAACCAGCAAGGGCTACTATTGCTGAAGTTTACACCCAAATAATTTCTGATTTGAATGAGGGACTGGCTGGTGCCGATGCTGAGCCAAGTCAGAAAGTTTTCATGAGCAAAACGGCTGCAAAATTAATTTTATCGAGAGTGTACCTTACGAGAAGGGCAGCTGGAGATGCTCAATTGGCATTAAAATACTCTTCGGAGATTGTAAATAGTTCACCTGCGTCATTTGCACCAATTGAAAAAGATAAATATGTCGCTTATTTCTCTGGACTACCAGAAGATGGATCAGAAAATCAAAATGAAACTATTTGGGAGTTAGATATGAATCCTGCTTCAAACCTCATACTAGGGGTAGGGGCAAATGCGGGTTTACCGACATTATATCATAGAACAAGCACAGATCGTCGTGCTATTCTTTTCACAAAATCATTTTTTGATAGTTTTCCACATACAGATTTACCTGCAGTTAATGGTGTGCCTCAGAGCTATTCACCAGATGTTAGAAGAGGAAGTACAAAGACAACCGTAACTTCTGCTACTACATTTCCGGGTGTGCCAACAGCTGCCCAACCCGCAGGCTTACTAACTACATTAGGTTTGCCAGTGGTTGATAACCCAGCTGGTGCCTGGACTAATAAATATCCAAGGTTAACAGCAGAAGGTAATTTCTATCGTAATATCAAAATCTTTAGATTCGCAGAGGCCCAACTTAACAGAATAGAAGCATTGTATCTGACAGGACAATCTTCATTAGCGCTTACAGAGCTTAATAATTTTGCTATTTCTAGAGGTGGTTCTACTTATACTGGAACTAACTTGCTAAATGATATATTAACAGAAAAGGCCAAAGAATTTTATGGAGAAGGCCAAAGATTTTATGATCTCAAGCGTCATAATCTTCCACTTGTAAAAGGATCAAATTGTGTAATGAATTGTAATGTGCCCGCAAATGATAAATTATTTGTTATGCCAATTAGTGAGACTACTTTGAATTACAATCTTAACCTTAAACAATATCCAGGCTACTAATAAAAATTACAATGGTAAAGGTGATGTTGTTGCCTTTACCATTATAAAATGTTGTTAAAATTGTAAATTTTGACAATATCTAGTGTTTTTTTTATTACTTTAGTATTTATTAATTATAAAAAAATTTTATTATGAAAAAAGTTTTACTATCTCTAAGTTTGCTTAATCTTTCTGTTGGAGCATTTGCTCAATATTCTTGGACAGCCCAAGGTACTAAATTTGCAACTAGCTACGGTGTGAAAGAAATTTCTATTGCAGATCCGAATACTGTATGGATTACAGCTTACGATGGTTCTGGAGGAGGAACTTATCCAAAGGTTTTTTCTAAGACCACAAATGGAGGCTCTACTTGGACAGCGTCTTCTATTCCGACAAGTACAATTCCAGCCCCTGCATTAGTAAGTGATTTGTTTGCTCTAGATGGCAATACTGCTTGGCTTGCTACTGCTTACACAGGTTCTGGTTCCGCAGCTAACACCAATGCTGTTTATAAAACAACCAACGGAGGAACAAGCTGGACAAGATTAACAACGGGATATACCAACTCATCTTTTCCTAATGTAGTTTACTTTTGGGATGCTAATGAAGGTTTTACAGCAGGGGATCCTGTAAGTAGTAATTTTCAGATTTTAAGAACTACCAATGGAGGTACAAGCTGGACTCCTGTATCTGGACTCCCGGCTCCATTAAGTAGTACTGAGTATGGTCTTACAGGTGTAAAGTATGTAAGAGGCAACAGTGTATGGATGGGAACTACGAAAGGAAGACTTTTACGTTCATCAAACAGAGGTGTTACATGGACTGCTAATGCAACGCCTGTTCTAGATTTTGGTAGTGGTGATGCAACTGCAGGAGTTGTGGGATCATCTGGAAAAATGGCTTTCAAAGATGCAAATAACGGTATTTTAATTGCAGTTGATAATAGTACAGAAGCTGTAATGTACTCAACTACAGACGCAGGTGCTACTTGGAACCCTGTAGATGCTACAGGAACGTGGTTTTTTGGAGACATTGATTATGTACCGGGAACGACAAACACTTATGTAACAACTGGTGATAATTCCGATGCTGCACAAGGAACAGGTTCGTCATATTCTCGCGATGGTGGACTTACTTGGACAATTATTGATAATATTGCAGGTGCACAAGGAGGGCAAAGAGGATCAGTTAAATTTTTGAATTCTACTACAGGATGGTGTGGTTTCTTTAGTGACAGTCCTACAGGAACTGCCGGAATTTTTAAATTCACAGGTGATCTAAATCTTGCAGTTAATGAAGCTTCCGCTAAGTCAGGACTTAAGCTTTATCCAAATCCAGCTGTTGATAATGTTACTTTAACTTCTAATAAAGATATTCAATCAGTAACTATTTACGATTTATCTGGCAAAAAAGTGAAGTCTTTCGGTAATACTAAAGAATTAAATGTATCAAACCTATCTAAAGGAACATATATTCTTCAAGCTTATTATGGAAATGGTTTAGTCGAAAACACTAAACTAATCAAAAAATAATCCCTGATTATTTTAAATAATTAAGTCCCGCAAATTGCGGGACTTTTTGTTTAACTATAATTACTATTTTTGTATCAAATTTCCTTGATGAAATATTTATCGATTATATTCATTGTTTTTGGTGTTTTTGTAAATGCCCAGCAAGTCAATAAAACAGATGCAAATAAAATATCCGACACACTTAAAGTCGATTCCGGAGAAAAAGATTCTTTAGAGATATACAAGCCTACAATAAATGATTACTTAGTGAAAAAGAGATTTTCTGAAAAAAAAATCTACGATACTACATTTGCAATTGAGAAATCATATATTGTTACACAGTATAACAAAAAAGATAATTTTGGAAAGATTCAGTATGCAAATGTAGGCTCCGGTTTTCAGAACCTCATCTATGATAAAAACACATTGCAGAACCTTAGTCTTCTTCCGGAAAACAAATCTTTTTACATCTTAGGTGAGAATGATATCAATTATTACGATGTCAAAACGCCTACAACTACATTTTTCTATAATAATTCAATGAAAAATGGAGGGCAGCTCAAGACTACTTACACGCAGAACGTAGGCAAAAATTTCAACTTTGCAATAGAATATATGGGACTAAGGTCTCAGGGTCTTTACAGAAATAGCTTGGCTTCCAGTAATAACACGGTTTTCAGCGTGCATTACCTTTCTAAAAATAATAAATACGAAGCCTATGCACACTACATTCATCAGAATGTAAATAATCAGGAAAATGGAGGTATTTTGGATTTGGAAGGTGTTTTTCTGAGTGGAGATTCACGATTTAAAAACCGACAAAATATTGAGACCAATCTTTCTGGGGCAGAATCCAGATATGGTTACAGAAGATATTATTTCAGCCAGGAGTTTTCACCCTTCGATCCGTCGAAATACCCATTTAAACTGAGACATACCATTTTTCATCAGGGCAATAAATATTACTTTTCAGAAACCAATAGTAATACTTCATTCTTTAACTCGGAATCGATAGATGGATTTCCGCTTTCAAATAAAAAATTCTCAAACAATCTCAGCAACACATTTAGCTTGGTTTGGGACAATGAAAAATTCAAATTAGACGCAGGTTTTCGCCATCAGGCAATAGATTTTGGCAATAAAAATGCTTTTCCGGCACTCAATATTCCGGGTTATTTCAAAGAGCAGAGATTTGGCGCAGTTGGTAATTTGCAAATCAGGCTATTGGACAAAATTCAGCTCAGATCATTTCTGGAGTTCTCCAAAGGATCAGAATTTGGTAACTACATCAAAACAACAAATGAACTGAGTTTTGAGCCTGTGAAAGACTATCTTGTAGAAGGCAGGCTAAACTTTCAGTCAGCATATCCAAGCTTCAATTATCTCGTTAATTCTTCCCATTATGTCAAGTATAATTATTATTTAGATAATCCAAATAATGAAACCATTACACAAATAGGAGGAACACTCAAACTTGCAAAATGGTTTGATTCACAGGTTTTCGCAGACTATTACAGGATTGATAATTACACTTATTTTGACAGTTCGGCAAAGCCGCAGCAAAGTTCATCATCAGTTAATATTTCACAGATCGGCGGTGATGCAACACTCAAATACGGAAAATTTAACTTAAACGGAAGAGTGCTTTTTCAGAAAGTTCTAAGCAATCAGGATTTGCTTCCTGTTCCGGATTTTGTAGGAAGAGTTAATGTTTTTTATCAAGCTGCGGCGTTCAAAAAGGCAGCCACTATCCAGACAGGAATCAAAATCTATTATTTCACAAAGTTTGCATCCAGAGACTATTCTCCTTTGCTGAATGAATACATTTTGCCGGGAACAAATCCTTATTCCATTGGTGGCAGACCAATTGCAGATGTCTATTTCAATATGAAGGTCAAAAGAATGTTTTTCTATCTGGAAGGTCAGCATATCAACCAGACCTTTATGCAGAACAAGTCATTTGCAGCACCAGATTACCCAATTTATGATTTTCGTCTGAATATAGGGATTGTCTGGTATCTTTTTCATTAATTTTATTAGAATAATTATGGCAGCTTTATCCGTCTTCCACTCCCGCTTTTTTCCGGAAAATCATCCGCATCTACCAGCAGCTGTTTTTTCAGAAAAAGAGCTCCGTTCAAGCCGGGCTGCATTGGGTACATAAAAAATAAGATTTGTGAATATATAAGAGCCTGGAACATCACAGAGTAAAAGGCCTTTGTTATCTTGAAACAATTAGTTTTTTAAAAAAAACTTTGCAAAACTTGCGTTTAGAAATATAAACAACATCAACCAGAATGACCATCGATTTCCAACATATAGACAGCATTCCAAAATTGGTAAAAGACTTTCTTGGGAAAAATCTGGAAGGATTTCAAGGGAAAGTTTTCGATTTGGAAAATGTCAAACATCAGATTTCGGAGAAACAAAATTCCTTTTCTGATGAAAAAAGAGAACAGCTTTATAACAGCATATTTTCTCAAAACCAGGAACAGCAGATGTCTCCAAAACAATTGGATTATCTTTTTTCTCTAAAAAATAGGAATACATTTACGATTACAACAGGTCATCAGCTCAACCTAATCACAGGTCCGGTTTTCTTCGTTTACAAGATTTTGCAGACCATCAAAACGGCTGAGTTTTTAAAAACTAATTTTCCGGAATTCAATTTTGTTCCGGTTTTTTGGATGGCGACGGAAGACCACGATTTTGATGAGATCAATCATTTTAAAACGCGTGAACATTATTACGAAATCAAAGGTAATGCTGGCGGCGATGTTGGGAATATTAAAATTGATGAAGCATTTTTCATTCAGCAATTCGAAAAAGAATTCAGAGATAATCTTTACGGAACCGAACTCATTCTGTGGATCAAAAATGCCTATCAAAAAGGTAAAACACATACACAGGCCATCCGATATCTGGTAAATCAGTTATTTTCTGATTACGGATTACTGACCATAGATGGTAATGAAAGAGAACTAAAAAACCAGGTCAGGGATATTTTCAGAAAAGAATTATTGTCCAATCAGCTTTTCGAAACCACTAAAACTCAAAGAGAATTTCTGGAAGAGAATTATCATAAAGTTCAGGTCAATCCAAGAGAAATCAATCTTTTTTATCTGACGGAAACCAGAAACCGAATTGAAAAAATCAACAATGAATATTTCATTCTCGACACCGGTTTAAAATTTTCTGAGGAAGAAATTCTAGCAGAATTGGAAAATCATCCCGAAAAATTTAGCCCAAATGCGGTTCTTCGTCCAGCTTATCAGGAAACGATTTTGCCGAATCTGGCATATGTTGGCGGAAATGCGGAAATAATGTACTGGATTGAGCTGAAAGATTATTTCAAATCCATTGACCTTCCTTTTCCACTTCTGATTCCAAGAAATTCAATGTTATTTCTGGAAGAAAAAACGATTCGAAAAATAGAGAAAGCAGGTTTGAATATAGAAGATTTCTTCGGGAATTTTGCAGATGTCATCAATCAAAAAATATTAGACAACAACGAAATCAAATCACTTCTTCAGCAGAAAGAACAGAACTTGATTGATTCGTTTTCAGAAATAAAAACAAAAGCGGAACTCACGGATAAAACCTTTGCTAATCTTGTGAATGCGGAAGAAACCAGACAGCTGAAATCATTCAAAAGAATGCAAAAACGACTCCTGAAAGCCGAAAAAATAAAGCAGTCCGAGAAGTTGGATCAGTTGCAGAGTTTATTTCTGAAAATACATCCGGGTGGAATATGGCAGGAAAGAGTGTTCAATTTCAGCGTGTTCTATGCAGATTCGGGCAAACAATGGATTGCCGACAGTTACCAATTAATGGATGTTCAAAAATCGGAACTGATAATTTCGCCCATTTAATCTGAAAGCATTATTTTTGTAACATTATATAAAAGGGATGATTAAAAAGATTTTCATTTTATCAGGACTTATAGGCTTCTTAGGGCTATCTGCTCAGAAAACTCACACCGTTGCGCCAAAGGAAACGCCTTATGGGATTTCTAAACAATACGGCTTAACAGTGGATGAATTATACCGCCTCAATCCTTCCGTAAAGGAAAATGGACTAAAGATTGGTGATGTAGTTGTAGTTTCAAAAAGTGGAAATGCTTCCAAATCTGGTGTTTCTGCACCTGCTGTGACTTCTGTAAGTAAAACAGGAAAAACAGGTTCTATTATACTACAGCCAAAACAAACTATTTATGGTATTACAAAACAATATCAAATTTCTGAGGCCGACCTTAGAAAACTGAATCCTGAATTGGATTCTCACATGAAAATCGGAGACAAAATCATTTTGCCGTTAGATAATATTCAGAAATTTGGCGGTTCTACGCCGGCAAATATTGTTCAAACTACCACAACTACTACAGTAAAACCTGCAGAAGTAAAAACAGTTACTAAAACTGAAACGGTTTCTTCAGGCAAAGGTTTTTATGTAGTTCAGGCAAAGGATAATTATTATAAAATATCCAGACAGTTTAATCTTACTCAGAAGCAGTTATTTGCACTTAATCCGGGATTGGAAACTGCAGGTTTGAAGCCGGGCGAAGCGATTAGAGTAGCTGATGCAGAGACTGTTTCTCCATCTTCTGAAGCGATTAAAGTTGAGGATAATTCTAATAGCAATGCAACTTCGGCACCGGTAACGGAAACCACGAGACCAGCTAAAGCATCAGAACCTGTGAAAAACTCTTCTAATGCAGTTTCTGCTGAAGATGATTATGTAACTTACACCGTTCAGAGTGGCGATACGATGTTCAGCATTATGAACAGATTCAATGTAACGCTGGATCAGCTGATTAGTCTTAATCCAAATCTTGCCGACGGACTGAAAGCCGGAATGACTCTCAAAATCAAAAAGCAGGATCCGATGTATTCCAAAAAAAGCGGTGATGTTTTGAGTGTTGTTTTGATGTTGCCTTTCGGATTTGATGCTAATGATGCAAAATACAGAACAATGTCTATGGATTTTCTCACCGGAGCCAAACTTGCGATAGAAAGAAACGCTGGTTCCGGCCAAAAGCTGGATATCAAAGTAGTAGATGCTGGTAACGAGAGTACATTTAAGAACAGTCTTTCACAGATCAATCAGGATAATACGGATCTCATTGTGGGACCATTTTTCAAATCCAATGTTTTAGAAGTTCTTAACTATGTTAATGATAAAAAGATTCCTGTGGTTGCACCATTTGCGAATTCTCAAGATCTTTTTGATTATAATAACCTGATTATCATAGAGACGGAAAATTCTGTTTATTCAGACAGAATTGTAAAGGAAGTGGGGCAGGTGTATCAGGATCAGAAAATCTTTATCGTTGCAGATAATTCTAAAGCTAATGCAAATGCCATTAAAGCAGGATTGGAAAAATCATTATCAAAACCTAATGTGGTGATTGTTAATTCTTCATCCGAAATCCAGCTGGAAAATAATATGATGACGGGACAATCCGTTCCTGTAATTGCTATTTTGGCTGATGATGACGAATCTGCAGGCGCTGCATTTGCATCCAAAGTTATTGCGCTTGGAAAACAAACAGAAGGTGTAAAAGCGTTTAGTATGTTCTACAGTCCGAGTTTTGAGAAAAATGTAGATGATCTTTCAAAAGCAAGTCTGGTTTATCTGATGGACAGAAAAATCAATTACGATGGCGATTTTGAAAAAGAAATTTTGGCAGCGTACAAAGCAAAATATTGCAAAACACCTTCAAAATATGCTGTTATCGGTTTTGATGTAATGAATGATATGCTGACTAGAGAAAACAAAAAAGGAGAAATCTTCAAACAAATCGGTAAATCACAAACGCAACTGGCTACCAAATTCGAATTCGTCAAAGCAAAACCAAACGGCGCGTATATCAATAACGGTTATAGAGTTGTAAGGTTAATGCAGTAAGTTATAATGAAGGGATAAATGATTCAGAATTCATTCATCCAATCTTTGTTAGGTTTACGCCTTTGTGAACTTAAAAACATTTAGTATTTAAAAAAAATCTTTGTGGACTTTGTGTTCCAAAAATTAATAATTATTTTAAAACATTGATGAATCAATCATTTATCATTCATCAATTATCATTTATAAAAGTATGAAAGCACTTGTATTTCCTGGGCAGGGTTCACAGTTTGTCGGGATGGGAAAAGAACTATATGATTCCCGAAAAGATGTGAAAGACCTAATGGATTCTGCCAATGATATTCTTGGATTTGATATTGTTTCAGTAATGTTCAACGGAACGGACGAAGACCTTAAAAAAACCAGCGTCACCCAGCCAGCTATTTTCCTGCATTCGGTTGCAGCTGTAAAAGTAGCTAACGGTTTAGGCGCTCAGATGGTTGCCGGGCATTCCTTGGGTGAGTTTTCCGCTTTGGTGGCAAACGGCGTTTTATCTTTCGAAGACGGATTAAAATTGGTTTCCGAAAGAGCTCAGGCGATGCAGATGGCTTGCGATATTAATCCAAGTTCTATGGCTGCTATTCTTGGTCTGGAAGATGCAAAAGTTGAAGAGATCTGTGCAGAAATCGAGGGAATTGTGGTTCCTGCCAATTACAACTGTCCCGGACAATTGGTAATTTCCGGTGAAACCGCATCCGTGGAAAAAGCTTGTGAAGCATTGAAAGCGGCTGGCGCCAAAAGAGCTTTATTGTTGCCTGTGAATGGTGCTTTTCATTCGCCATTAATGATGCCGGCTCAGGAGAGATTGGCTGCTGCAATTGAAAATACCAAGTTCAGAAAAGCAACCATTCCGGTTTATCAGAACATTACGACAACGGCTGTTTCCGACCCGGAAGAAATCAAGAAAAACCTGATTACACAATTGACAGGCCCTGTTAAATGGACGCAGAGTGTACAAAATATGATAAAAGACGGCGCAAGTAATTTTGTAGAAGTTGGTCCTGGAACAACATTACAAGGTTTAATTAAGAAAATTAATCCGGAAGTTTCCGTAGCTTCTGCAATCTAAATAATTGTTTGGGCAGCTTTTCCGCCTTCCGCTCCCAATCTTTTTTGCTAGACGATTTCAGTTTTATTAGAACTTTTGTACAGGCAAAAAAGGATTTCCGCTCAAGTCGGGCTGCGGTTTCGGCATTGTAAATACGTTTGAAAATCCTATAATGATTAATTCCACAAAGTGAAATGTTTGTGTAAAATGAGTGATATTTCAACAAAAGCACCTTGAGAGTAGTGTTTGTAGAAATTGGTAATCAATGACTTAGGAGCTCCGTAGGAGCGACATAATTTTATAGTATATAAAGCTTTGTGAAAGCAGAATGTTTGTAGAAAATAGTACAAGTTCAAGAAGCTCCGAAGGAGCGAAATGTTTGTAGAAAACAGCAACCGATGACTTGAGAGCTCCGTAGGAGCGACATAATTTTACAGTCTATAAAGCTTTGTGAAAGCAAAATGTTTGTAGAAAATAGTACAAGTTCAAGAAGCTCCAAAGGAGCGAAATGTTTGTAGAAAATAGCAACCGATGACTTGAGAGCTCCGTAGGAGCGACATATTGTTGGTATATTAATAATTAAAAACAAAACAGCACATATGAAGAGAATTTTCTCTCCCGGTAAATTAATGCTTACCTCAGAATATGTTGCTGTAGATGGCGCTCTTGTCCTCGCTGTTCCAACGAAGCTGGGACAAGAGCTTTTTTATACAGAGAATAACGACCAAAAGTCATTGATTGTTTGGGAAGCCTATCATCAGAACCAATTATGGCTCAAAGCAGTCATAGATTATAAAAATTGGAACATCCTGGAGACCAATGATTCCAAAGCGGCAGGATTCATTCTCAAAGTCCTCAAAAATGTTCAGGATCTTTCTGAATCCAAACTGAAACGTGATACTTCCTATCATATAAAAACCAATCTGCAGTTTCCTTCAGACTTTGGTTTAGGGAGCAGTTCTACTCTAATGAACAACCTTGCAGAATGGGCAGACATCGATGCTTTTATTCTGAACGAATTAAGTCTTGGAGGAAGCGGTTATGATGTCGCTGTTGCCAAAGAAAAATCAGCAATTCTTTACAGTCGTTTTCCCGAACGAACTTATCACAGAATTGATTTTGACCCAAGTTTTAAAGACGAGTTGATTTTCATCCATCTCAATCAAAAACAGGATACGAGAGAAGGAATCTCTCATTACAGATCCAAGCCGACTTCAACGGAATTAATCAATGATTATTCTGAATTAACCAAAAAAATAGTCAATAGTCATAATTTGGAAGAATTTTCAGAATTAATGACCATTCATGAACAAAACCTGTCCGATTTTCTGGGAATCCCGACTGTGAAAGAAAAATATTTTCAAAATTGTCCGGGCTTTGTCAAAAGTTTGGGGGCCTGGGGCGGAGATTTCGTTCTGACGTCCAAATTTGGAGATTATGTTAAGTATTTCAATGAGCTGGGTTTTAACAAAATTTTTCACTGGAAAGATTTAATTAATTGATTATTAAGTTTTTATAAATTAATTTTTAACTGATGAATGTCAGCTAATAAAAAGTTTGATAATTCCACGATATTTTTACATTTGTCCCAACACCCTTAATCTTCAAAAAAAATTAAAAATGGACAAGCTAAAATCTTATCT
The DNA here is from genome assembly GCA_023448955.1 of Bacteroidota bacterium. Lineage (GTDB taxonomy): Bacteria > Bacteroidota > Bacteroidia > Flavobacteriales > Weeksellaceae > Epilithonimonas. The sequence continues at coordinate 275 of JAEXJU010000209.1, read as the reverse complement.
TGAACGTCAAGGTATTTTTAATCCAAAAGAGATTATCCATAATCCCACTTACGAAGAAATTTTCCAGGCAGAGATGGATCCGATTAATTCCGGATTTGCTAAAGGCGTTCTTACAAAGTCGGGAGCAGTAGCTGTAAAAACAGGAATTTTTACAGGCAGGTCTCCAAAAGACAGATACATTGTAAAAGACAATACGACTCAGGATACGATTTGGTGGGACGGCAATATCAACCGCCCGACTACAGTCGAGGTTTTTGATGAGTTAAAAGACATTG
>JAEXJU010000199.1 GCA_023448955.1 Bacteroidota bacterium | reverse complement strand
CATTACGGAGAGCTGAGAGAAGCCAGAAAATTGGCGCGGGAAATTGTTCATCACAGAAAATCAAAAAAAATTGAAACGACTGAAGAATTGAAAAATCTATTCAGTTACATTCCTGCATTCAAGCAGAACAAATTTTTTGCTCAGGTTTTTCAGGCAATCCGGATTGAAGTCAATCAGGAGCTGGAAGTCTTGAAAGAAATGCTGGTTCAGTCTTACAAAATTTTGAAGGTTGAAGGAAGATTAGTAGTGATTTCTTACCATTCTTTGGAAGATAGATTGGTAAAACGATTTCTGAAAAACGGAATGTTCGAAGGCGAACCTCAGCGTGATATCTACGGAAATTATGCCAAAGCATTCGAGTTATTGCAGACCAAAGCGATCATTCCGGATGATAAAGAGATTGAAGAAAACTCAAGAGCGAGAAGCGCAAAAATGAGAATTGGAATAAAATTATAGTTGATGGTTTTTAGTTGATAGTTGTTTGAAGATGTTTTAAATCTATCAACTGTCAACCAACAACAAATAACCAAAAATGGCAAAGCAGACAACTTATAACAAGCAGAAAAAGAAACTCACTTTTATGGACATCATAAAAGGGAATTTCCTTAACCGTGATGAGGTAAAAGCGCATTACAAATATTTTCTGTTCATTTTTGGTTTGCTGATGGTGATGATTTACAGTAACCACTTGGTTAATAAAAAAATAGAACACGTAAATAAGCTGAAAGAAGAAACGGAAGAGTACAAGTCGCGAAACGCCTATGCACAAAGCAGACTGATAAAAATAAGAATGGAATCCGAACTGGGAAAAGAAATGGTTCAGGATTCTCTGGTGAGTTTGGAAAGTCACCCGATGAAACTATTGATAAAAGTTGACAGCGTAAAATAGATAATTGAAAAATATAATAGACAAAAAACCTTGAACCTAATAGATGATAAAGCAGTCCAATAACAATTACGAGAAAAAGCGTTCCAATGCGTTGAAGTGGGGCTACCTTTTTGTGTTGGGAGCTTTCATTCTATTTGTCATTTTTCTAACCAGGATTCTGATTCTTCAGAATACGAATGTCCAGGAATTTGAGGATAATTATATCAGCAAAAATTACCGGGAAGCCACTTTGAAAGCGGCTCGGGGTAATCTTTTTGCTTCCGACGGATCTATACTGGCTACAACCGTGATGCGTTATGATGTTTATCTCGATTTTAAATCAATGAGAGACACAATTTATTCCAATAACGTTGGAGTCCTTACAGATTCTCTCAGCAAGATGTTTGATAAGCCGCGTAGCTATTTCAGGGTGAAATTAGATGCTCAGAATCAGAAGAATAACCAATATTATTTATTGGCAAAAGGTCTTGATTTTGACCAGTATGACAGAATCCGGAATTTCCCGATTTTCAAAAAAGGGAAAAATAAAGGTGGCTTTATTGTAGAAAGAAATTTCCGCAGAGAACTGGCAACAACCCAGATTGGTGCGGGAACAATCGGAGCAGATAACGGCGAATCCAAGTCCGGATTAGAAGGCGCATTCAGTAAATTTTTAACAGGAATTGATGGGAAAAGACTTGAGCAGAGAATTAATTCATCTCAGTGGAAACCAATTGATTACTGGAAGGTTCAGGAGCCTGTGGACGGTCAGGATGTTTATACAACATTGGATTTGAGAATTCAGGATATTGCCCATTCCGCGTTGGAAAATCAGTTAATAAAGTTCGATGCAGATCACGGTTCGGTGGTCGTAATGGAAACCGAAACGGGAAAGATCCGCGCAATGGTAAACCTGAGAAGAACTGAACCAGGAATTTATGTTGATGCATATAATTATACTGTAAAAGACGCTCAGGAACCAGGTTCGACATTCAAGACGGTTTCGCTTCTTGCAGCAATGGATGATGGCTTCATCGATGAGAATACACAAGTCAATATTGGAAACGGAATCTGGACCTATGCAGGACAAAGAATTACCGATGGTCACGGCGGTGGAACTTATGATGTAAGTGATGTTTTAGCGAAGTCCAGTAACGTGGGTGCTGCTAAACTGATAACAACCCATTATGCAGACAAACCTCAGGTTTTTATAGATCACCTGAAACGTTGGAAAATGTTTGATAAAATGCAGATCGAATTGCCGGGAATTGCAAAGCCATCTATTCAGACACCTGAAAGCAAGCGCTGGAACAAGGCTACATTGGCATCTTTGGCTTATGGTTATTCATCAAGATTTCCGCTGTTGCAGTTGGTTACATTTTATAATGGTATCGCCAACAAAGGAAAAATGGTAAAGCCTCTTTTCATTGATAAAATAACAAAAGACGGTAAAATTTTGTACGAGGCGAGGCCTGAAATAATGGTAAAGAAAATGGCTTCCGACAAAGCAATTGAAATGATGACGCACGCTTTGACAAAAGCAGTGGAAAAAGGTACTGCCAAAAGTATTTACACACCGAATCTTAAAATTGCAGGAAAAACAGGTACTGCAAGATTCGAATACTGGAAGGCTGGCCCAATGAAATATCAGGCTTCATTTGCAGGGTTTTATCCTGCTGATAACCCGAAATATACGTGTATTGTAGTTGTTAATCAGCCAGACGTTTCCAAAGGTTTCTACGGAGGAACAGTTTCGGCTCCGGTTTTCAAGGAAATTGCAGGAAAAACTTTCCTGAAGACGCCTCTGAATGTGGAAAAAGAACTTTTGGTTGAGCGTAAAGTGGATCTGAATAGAATGACTGCTCCGAATGTTAAAGTGAATGTAAGGAAAGACTCGATGCCGAATTTGGTAGGAATGATTGGGAAAAATGTGATTCCTCAGCTTGAAAACTTAGGTTACAGGGTAGATTATAAAGGTGTAGGAAAAATCACCGGGCAATTTCCTGCTGAAGGTGCTGCAATTGGAAAAAATCAAAAGATTTATTTGAACCTTCAAAACTAAAAAAAGCGACGAAGTCGCGATATTTTGGTAGAAATAAAAACGAATTATAACAATGAGGTGCGAAGCACCGAAATATTGGTTAAATGATATTACAAAATTTATTACAAAGGATTACGGTTTTGGAAACCATCGGAACTCTTGAAAGAGAAGTCTCGGAATTGGTTTTTGACAGCCGAAAAGTGGTTAAAAATTCTTTGTATGTAGCATTGAAAGGAACTGTTTCAGACGGGCATTCTTACATCTGTCAAAGCGTTGAAAAAGGTGCGAAAACGATTGTTTGTGAAGATTTGCCTAAGGAGTTAAATGATGGTGTGACT
>JAEXJU010000154.1 GCA_023448955.1 Bacteroidota bacterium | reverse complement strand
GCCATAAAGAATCTGATAATGACGCAGAATCAGCTTATAAAATAATCCTATGACCGGTGTTTTATAATATTTCTGAGCTTTTCTGAAAAGATAGATGTAATGCAGATTCGGGCTGAAGCATTTCTTCAGAATCTGAAAATGAGAAAGATAACGGCCGCTTTCTCTGTAAAAATCTTTTTGTATGATAGAATAGCTCATAGAATAAAATTACAAATTAGAAGGAAAATCTCACAAAAATCATAAATGATCTATAATTTCCATAATCCGGTTTACAGAATTTTCCAGATCAAAAGGCATTTGGTAGTCTGCCAGTTTTTTTTGATAATCATCAAAACTTTCCGGATGTTGCAATGCTTGTTTCATCCCTTGGTAGATGCCTTCTTCGGAATTATCTGTGATGAGGCCAAGATTACCTTCATTCAACATTTCTCTCACACCGGAAACATCGGTTGCTATGATGTTCTTTTTCAGTGTGATGGCTTCAAAAAGAACCGTAGGAAAACCTTCGTAGCGCGAACTCAGGATATAATAATCGGCTTGTCTGAAATAAGGATAAGGATTATCTGTAAAGCCAAACATAGTTGCAGTCTCATCGACGCCAAGATCGGATTTCAGCTTTTTAATCGTCTCAAAATCATAACCATCACCTAAAATCAAAATTTGGTGGGGAAAACCATCATCCAAAAGTCTTTTATGGACTCTCAGCAAGCGGTCAAATCCCTTTTGAGGAAATACAGTTCCTACTGAAACAAATGTGGGAACAGATTCATCAAATTGATAATTGATGATTGGTTTTTCGGATTTTGTGAGAATTTCTTGAGTATCAAGAGGATTGTAAATTCTTACGATTTTGTCTTTTTCGGTTTGGTTTTCTGCCAAGGATAAAAAAGTCTCGTGGATTTTTTCGGAAATCACCATCACTTTGTCATATCTGAAAAAGCGCCTGATTTTTTCCGGAGTATAGCCGCTTACCTGTGTGAGATCATTATGGATCCACATTAGTTTTTTAGAAGATTTCAGCGGACTGTTCAGGATTTCGTCCATAAAACCGTGGATTGCTGCAAATTCTATATCATATTGTTTGTTTTTCAGCTTTTTCTTGTAAAGAATTTTAGGAAACTTTTTCAGAAAGTGCTGGTAAACAACACGGTTTATTTTCTTGGGAAGATCCTTCGGACGGTTGGTGGTAATCATCTCGCCTCGGTTCAGAAACATCACATTCACCCAATCCGGAACATCTGGCAGATATTTCCCGGAATAGAGGTTCAGCAAAAGATCCACTTCATATTTGTCTTTAGGAAGATTTCTGAGAAACGTCACCAAAACTTTTTCTGCGCCACCGTGACGCAGAGAACCGATTCTGATAAGGATTTTTTTCTTCAATTATTGATATTAAAATTCTACAACTCCAGCTCCCCAGGAATAGCCAACCCCAAATCCAACTACCATTACTCTGGAACCCGCACTAATTTTTCCTTTCTCCGATGCAAGCTTCAGTGCAATCGGAATGCTGGCGGAAACTGTATTGCCGATTGTCTCAATTTCCATAAAGAATTTTTGTTCCGGTATGTTGCATAATTCTCGCAGATAATTCAGCATGTATGAACTGGCCTGGTGGAAAACGAACATATCTATATCATCAATAGTTAAGCTGTTCTTTTCCAAGGTATCCGCTACAAGTCCCGGAATATTTTCTACTGCAAATGTAAAGATTTTTGGACCTTTCATGAACAGTATTGGTTTTTCTTCTTTATTTCTGGAAGCACCGTTTTCTACGATCAGGTTATTATATCCGCTTCCGTCCGTGCCTACGGAAAAATGCAGATCTGTTTTTGCGTTGTCCTTTTCTATGATGGTTACCGCTGCGCCATCCCCGAAAATAGTCCGGTTGGATTTATCTTCTTTATCCAGAAATTTTGAATAGGTTTCTGCGGTTACAAGCAGAATATTTTTTGCAATTCCCGATGCGATCAGTCCTTTTGCGAGTGTGAGTCCGTAAACGAAGCCTGAACAACCCAGGTTAAAATCCAATGCACCGATGGTCTTGGAAAGACCTAATTTATCCTGAAGGATGCAGGCTGTGGTGGGAAGAAAATAATCAGGACTCTGTGTACAGAAAAGAATAAAATCAACTTTATTTTTGTCATAATGGGAAAAAAGCTTCTGGCAGGCTTCAAACGCCATATCAAGTGTGGTTTCATTTTTATCTGCAATGTGTCTGGATTCTACACCTATTTTCGATTTGATTTTCTCGGCGCTCCACTCCGGAAATTCTTTGGCAATATCGTTATTTGTAAGGATATTTTTGGGCAGATAGTATTCTATCGCTGCAATCTTGATCATACTCGCTCTTCGTAATTTGTGCAAAGATAATGATCTCAATAGAAAATATTAGGCTGTGAATAACATCTGAAAGTTAAAAAAGCATAAATTATTTAGTCTTTTCGGGCTTATAGTTATGAGGGAGGTTTTCTTTAATGTATTTGTCAAGTTCGGTTCTCCTGCTTTCTAATGATCTGGGATAGATCACATTATTAGCCAGTGCTTTGTCTCCATATTCTTCTATTGTGCAGATGAATTTTGCGGGAACACCTGCGTAAACCGAATTATCCGGCATAGACGAACTGAGAACGGAGCCAGCTCCCAAGATACAATTATTACCCATTTTCGCGCCTGGAAGAAATGTACAATTATTACCAATGAAACAGTTTTCTCCTATTTTTATTCTGCCAAAGTTTCTTGCATCCGCATATTTCTCCATACTTCTGATGACATACATTGCACCATCGTGATTGATAAATGTACAGCCAGCAGTGATTTTGGTTCGGTCACCAATTTCTATCAAATAAGGCTCTGACCCGAAAGCCGGCGCTTCTATAAAGATAACACCTTTACCAACTTTCATTCCCCTTGCTTTACAGATCTCTATGTAAGCCTTTTTATAGATGCTTTTCCAGATTGTGTTGATTTTTAGAATGATTCTGTACAGAAAATTCATAACAGCTATTTTTGGGCTAATTTAATGATGATATTTTCAACCGCATCAAAGATTTTCTGGTTGTCAAATTGTTTTTCAGAATTTTCAAGACCTTTGTTTATCTTTTCGATAACATCAGTATTGCCAAGAAATTCCTTCATAGCATTATAGATCTCATCTGCATCATAACGGATAAGATAACCGTTCTCAAGATGACGGATCATTTCCGGAATTCCGCCAACGGCGGTGGAAAGAATAGGTTTCTGAAGTATCAGCGTATCTGCAATGATGAGCGGCCAGCCTTCTGATTCAGACGGCATCACAAAAAAATCAGCATTCTTTACATAAGGATAAGGATTGAGAAGTGATCCCAACAGTACAAAAGAATCTTGCACGTCATACATTTTGGCAAGATTTTCTAAATTTTCTCTTTCTTCACCATCACCGATGATGATGATCTTATGTGCAAATCCATCTTTTATTAATTTTGAATGAACTCCTATCAGCTTATGGTAACCTTTCCTGGAATGTAGTCTGCCTACAGATACAAATACAGGATCTTTAGTCCCAAAGTCAGGGATAAATTCATCAGCTTTCTTCCTGATCTCATCTATTGGAATAGCATTCAGTATCACACTGTTTTCTGGAATTTTTAGGTCGGGATAAGTCTCAACCAAAATATCTTTGGTCTGCTGTGAGCCGAATATAAAATGATCGAATTGAGGAATCTGGTTCAGGATTGCAGGAACAGCTGGCTGAAGTTTCGGAAAGGTAATGTCCGAATGAAACCAGCCAATTTTTTTAGAATTTTTGTCAGAACTTGAAAGTACGGCTTGAAAATCTGTGTAAGACGAAGCGATCTCTACATCATATTTTTCGTCAAGATAAATCTTATCTGAAACAGAAGGAAATGTTGATAAAAATTTGATCTTAGCACTTCTAAGGAACAGCTGTACATAATTAACAAGGATGTTTTTGGAAAAATCTTCTTTGCCTTTATTCATTTTTACATATTTGATATGAGCAGGAATCTTATCCCGAAGCTCACCCTGATAAAGACTTACAAGAAATGTAAGGTCAAATTTTTGCCGATCCAGGTTATTGAGAAGACTTAATATAACTTTTTCCACACCGCCCATTTCCATAGATCTGTGGCGAAAAAGAACTTTTATTTTTTGTTTCATCCGGTGTTTTTCTACATATTGCAAAGATAAGTATTGTTTCTGCAAAACTTTTCTATTTTTGTAAGGTAAAAACCATAAATACATGAATAAACTGGCCGAGATTTTTTCCGTTTTTTTTGCATATCTGAAGCGTCCTGATCTTTATCCTGAACTACGCAGGAAAATATGGAAAAATATATTCAACCGGTCATCTGGCTTGAGAGGAAAAGAGGAAGCTGAAAAATGGTGTGCTTCTCTTGCCATATCTGAAAAGGATTTTATAGAAAGTGTATTAAAAATGACCTATGTTCCTTTCGAAAGAATATTTCCAAATGAGTTTGCTGCTGCGCTTCAGGCACAGACAAAAACCCCAGTCAAAATGGGCGGAGCCGGCGCTCTTAGCGTTATATATTATATCAATGAATTTGCAAATGCCAAAAATTCTGTGGAGACGGGTGTCGCTTATGGCTGGTCATCTTTTGCTGCGCTTGCATCTTTGGTAAGCAGAGACGGAATACTTTACAGCTCAGATATGCCATATATTCTGCAGGATCAGAGTTCGGATTTTGTGGGCTGCGTTATTCCTGAAAAGTACAAGAATAACTGGAGATTATTCAGGTTTGCGGACAAAGAATCGCTTCCAAAGATATTTGCCGAGCAGAATACTTTTGATGTAGTGCATTACGATAGTGACAAATCCTATGATGGCAGAATTTGGGCTTACAATACGCTTTTCGGAAAAGTAAGAAAAGGAGGTGTTTTTATGAGTGATGACATTGGAGATAATGCAGCATTCAAACATTTTTGTGAGTCCAGAGGCATAAAGCCTTTTGTGATAGAATTTGATGGGAAATATGCAGGAATTATCTTAAAATAAATCAAAAAATCCTGAAATTTTCGTAGTTGTTTTAATCGATATTGCAACCTAAGTTTTCATACTGTTTTCTAAACTGATTTGCCCATTTTTCAAATTCGGAAAAGTTGATTGTATCAGAAACAAATGCTTTGAAATAATCCATCGAAAAATCTTTCGGAAAGTTTTCCATTGCATCAAAATCTTCATTGAGCCAGGCTTCATTAATAATATGATTAAACCTGTCCACATCAAAACCAAAACCATATTCGTGGTAAGAATTGGTTGCAGAAGAACGGAATGTAGTTTTCATAGATTCTCGTTGCAATTTTGAAATAAAATTAGAATTATGAATGTTCTTTTTATAATAGAAAGCAGCATTGATAAGCTGTCGTTTTT
>JAEXJU010000083.1 GCA_023448955.1 Bacteroidota bacterium | reverse complement strand
TAACAGGACTTCCATAAGCCACAGCAATATCTAAACCTTTGTGGAATTGCATCTGGTCTTTTTCTGCCGGAGCATTGCTGGATGCATTTTTATCTTCTTTGATGATCGCTTGTCTTTTTATAACGTTTCCGAGACTATCCTTTTCTTCAACCGTGTTATTTTGATTGGCAGCTATTTCCGGAGATTTAGGAGGAATAGGATTTTTCCGGATACCAAAATTTGATGAGATATAACCATCTGTAGGGATTCCCAGCGGAACCTGCTGTAATTTCTGTTCAAGATCTGCCAGATACTGGCTGTATCGGTTGCTGACTTTTGCAAGATATACTTCATTTTGCAGGCTATCCTGCGCCAGTCTGTCAATCCGAAGATCCGACACATTTTTTGATTTCAGAAAACCGTCAATGCTTCGGATGCTTTGATCTACTAGAGCGAGGTCGGTTTTTAGTTGAAGATGATCTACACTGTCTTTTTCGTTATTGATTTTTACCAGATTTACTTCATAAAGTTTATCATCCTTTCCTGTATATAATCTGGCAATTATCAAAGACTGAATAAAGCAGGCAATCAGTAAAAGTATCAGTACAATATTTTTTTTCTTTTTCGATTTGAAGAACTGAACCATCTACACATTTTTAAAGTGGAATGCAAAAGTAGTAATTTTTTACATTTATTAATGATAATCAGCATTAACGTTACATTTGCAGCAAATAAAAGTTAATTATTCTTAATTTATAGTTAAAGCATAATTTGATTTAGCCAGATTCATAAATAAGCTTAGATTTGTAAATGCTAAAAAAGCCAAACAAGAAATGACAAAGAAATTGACTAAAGCGACTAAGAATGCAAGAGTTGGAGTTTTAGGAAGCGGAAGTTTTGCGACGGCCATTGTGAAAATGTTACTGGAAAACTGTAAAACCGTCCAGTGGTGTGTAAGAAATGAATTCGTAAAGGGAGCCATTGAGCAAAGAGGCCACAATCCTACATATCTCACTACAGTTACATTCAACCTGAAAAAACTCAATATCACAACCGATATCAATGAATTGGTGTCCAACTGTGATGTGATTATTCTTGCAGTGCCTTCTATTTATCTTGCAGAATCTATGGAGAAGCTGACGTGTGATCTGGAAGGAAAATTATTTTGTTCGGCAATTAAAGGAATTGTTCCTAAGCACAATGATATCGTGGCTCACTATCTGAGGGACAATTTCAAAATTGGGTTTAAAAATCAGGCCGTTATTGCAGGTCCTTGTCATGCAGAAGAAGTTGCAATGGAACGTCTGTCCTATCTTACTGTGGCTGTTGCAGAAGATGAAGATGCAAAAGTTCTGCAGGAGATTCTGTCTTCCTGTTATATAAAAGTGAATACAAGCCGGGATATTCTCGGCAACGAATATTCTGCGATTCTTAAAAATATCTATGCTATTGGAGCTGGGATCGCAAGCGGGCTGGGATATGGAGATAATTTTATTGCGGTTTATGTTTCGAATGCAATCCGCGAAATGGAAACATTTCTGCAAGCCATTTATCCCGAGCCGAGAGACGTGAATGACAGTGCATATCTAGGTGACTTGATTGTTACGGCATACTCTCTTTTCTCCAGAAACAGGAACTTGGGGAATCTCATCGGCAAAGGTTATACGGTGAAGTCTGCAATCCAGTCAATGAGTATGGTGGCAGAAGGTTATTACGCTACTAACGGAATCTATTCCATCTGCAAAGACAAAAAATTAAAACTTCCGATAATCAATACCATCTATGATATATTGTATGAAGGAAAAAATGCTGAAAAGCAATTTGCAAAACTAACGGAAAAATTAACCTGATCTTAATGAAAGTTAATTAATTACAGAAAAAACACAATGGAACAGATTTTGCAAAATTTGCATTCTTAAAAAATGAAAAATTATTCAAACACAAAATGAAACATTCAAAGTTTAAGCTGGCTCAGGAAGCCATAAAGCACAAAGGATTTTTACAAAAGATTCCAGCCGCTGTCAGAATGATAAAATCCTGGCGAAAGGGTGAGTATAAAATGAAATTTACAGACATTCTATTACCAGCTCTAGCATTATTATATGTTATCTCGCCTATAGATCTTATTCCGGATTTTGTTTTAGGAATAGGAGCATTGGATGATCTTGCCATATTGGCATTTGCTATTCCGATGTTGCTTAAAGAAGTGGATAAATTTCTGCTATGGGAAAGCCAGAAAAATAATCCAAATGTAATAGATGCAGAGATTGTTGAATAAAAAAAACCAGAGAATGTTTCTCTGGTTTTATTATTAGATATTAACCACAGTCTCTATTTCCGGAGCGTATTGCTTAATTGTGCTTTCCACGCCCAGCTTCATTGTAGAGCTGCTGATGCCGCAGCTGGAGCAGTGTCCTAACAAACGGACATAAACAGTTTTATCTTCTACGTTTACCAGCTCTATATCTCCGCCGTCTTTATTAAGAAACGGACGGATGCTGTCCAATGCCTCCATTACTTTAGTAACCAGTTCCTCCTGAATATGATTTGTATTGTTCATAACTTTATTATTTCTTTGGCGAGCAGCCTGCCATAGTCGTAATTTTTACAGCTTCCGTTGGTGGCAGATTTTTATTTCTTTCTACAAGACTTTCAATCATATTTTGAGCAGTTTTGATATAGATATCAGATATTTTCGAGTCTTCCTGCAATGCAGCCGGCCTTCCGACATCACCCGCTTCTCTTATGCTCTGAATCAATGGAATCTCACCCAAAACCGGAATTCCCAGATCTTCTGCCATAAACTGAGCGCCTTGTTTCCCAAAGATATAATACTTGTTATCTGGCAATTCTTCTGGCGTGAAATAAGCCATATTTTCTATCAATCCCAAAACCGGAATATTGATACTTTCCATATTGAACATTGCGATTCCCTTTCTCACATCGGCCAATGCAACGTGTTGAGGTGTACTCACTATCACAGATCCTGTTACAGGAACTTCCTGTATGATTGATAGATGAATGTCACCAGTTCCCGGAGGAAGGTCAATTAAAAGAAAGTCCAATTCGCCCCAGTCAGCATCACGAAGCATCTGGTTCAACGCTTTAGAAGCCATTGGTCCTCTCCATACTACCGCTTGATTAGCACCGGAAAAATAGCCGATAGATAACATTTTTACGCCATAATTCTCGATAGGTTTCATCAGATTTCTGCCGTTTACTTCCACAGAAATTGGTTTTTGTCCTTCTGTATCCAGCATTGTAGGAACAGAAGGTCCGTAGATATCTGCGTCCAAAAGTCCGACTTTGAATCCCATTTTAGCCAGCGTTACCGCAAGATTAGCAGCAACAGTAGATTTTCCTACACCACCTTTTCCGGAAGCAATAGCAATAATATTTTGGATTCCCGGGATTTGTTTCCCTTTGATTTCGTTGGTTGGCGGCGTTGCAGGCGGCTCAGGAGAAACGATTTTCAGTTTCAGGTTGATATGTTCCCCGAACTCGGAAGCAAAAGCCTGTTTCATAGCGACTTCCAGCTTCTTTTTTTCGTGCATAGCAGGCGAGTGCGCAGTCATATCAATATAAACATCATCGCCCATTACCTGGAAATTGGTCACAAGGTCATCCACTTCAATCTCTTTCAGAAAATCCTGAACTTTTGATTTCGTCAGCATAAAATTTGATTCTTAATAGTGACTACAAATTTAGGGATTTTTAAATTAATTTAGAATCAATAGGATTTGTGATTTTGTCTATTGATTTGATTACTTTAAACCTTGAAGGTTTGATTTCAGAATAAAATTAAAACCTCTTTAACCCTCAAACTCTCCAACTCATTTGAAGCCAGGAACCTGCTTTACGTTGCAATTCCTCGCGCCCGGTCTTTTCCATCGCTTGCTGTGGGATTTTCACTCCAATCAGGGCTAGGAGATTCTCATCAAATCATTGTTTTGTCAGCAGAAAATACATTTTTGTTATTTCGCAGAAACCTTATACGTTGACATTATTTTCAGAATACGAGATTATCCAAGATATTCCTAATTCTCCAACTGCCCTTCCCACTTACTCACGGCAGAAGTCGCCAACGCATTACCCAAAACATTCGTCATACTTCTTCCCATATCGCAGAAATGGTCTATTGGCAGAATCAAAGCTATTCCCTCAACAGGAATATCGAACATCCCGCACGCTGCAACGATGATTACAAGACTGGCTCTCGGAACTCCGGCAATACCTTTACTGGTAAGCATCAGAACTAGTAACATTATAATTTGTTGTCCGAGTGGCATATCGATACCATAGATCTGAGCAATGAAAATCGAAGCAAAGGTCATATACATCATACTTCCGTCCAGGTTGAAAGAATATCCTAATGGTAATATGAATGAAACAATCCTGTTATTGCAACCAAATCTTTCCAGCTCTTCTACCAGCTTTGGAAAAACAGCTTCGGAACTTGTGGTGGAAAAGGCGATCAATAATGGTTCTTTGATTCTTCTCAACAATTCGAAAAGGCGTTTGCCGAGAATCATATATCCAACCAAAAGTAAAACTGCCCAAAGAACCGCCAAAGCAAAAAAGAAATCTCTCAGGTAAATTGCATAAACTTTAAAAATCTCGAATCCGTTAGTCGCAACAACGGCAGATATCGCCCCGAAAACACCCAATGGCGCAACCCACATTATATAACCCACCATTTTCAGAATGGCGTGCGCAACAATGTCCAGACCTTTGATAACGGGCTTCGCATACTCTTCGCCCATTGCCGATAAAGCAATGCCAAACATCACAGAGAAAACCACAATCTGCAGCACTTCATTGGTTGCAAACGCTTCAAATAAACTTTTCGGAATGATATGTTTTACAAAATCTTCCATCGAGAAACCTTTGCTGTTGATCACAATTTCCGAATCGGAAGCTGCATCCTGAATTGGAAGTTTAGTAACGTGACCAGGTTCCAGCCAATTGACTAAAATCAAACCAATGGTCAGTGATACCAAAGATGCGCTGATGAACCAAAGCATCGCCTTCGTTCCGACACGTCCTACCATTTTTATGTCACCCATCTTTGCAATCCCGACAACCAGTGTAGAGAAAACCAATGGCGCAATAATCATCTGAATCAGACGGATAAAAACCGTTCCCAGCAATTTGATGTTTTTGGCAAACTCTTCTGCGGAGTCCGGATTATTGGTATGTACGATGCCGCCCAGGATTACGCCTAAAACCAATGAAATAATAATTGCGAAAAACAGTTTATTCTGACCTTTCATAACTTTCTATATATTTTAATGTTTTTGAACACAAAGTGCACAAATTTTAATCTATTTATAATTAAGCAGTTTCAGTTTAAAGAAATGCTGTGTGTTTAAATCTTAGCAATATAAAACCTGATATAAATTGAAACTGAACAAAACTAATATTTTTGAGAGAAAAACCGCTTATTTTTTAAGTTAATATTAAGCACAATTCACTAAAGCAGCTATTTTCCATCATCAAAAATAAAATAACATTCACGCATAGTTTACATTAGAAGTCGTTCTTTGTACAAATCTGATTGCTAATGAAATCATCATCAACTGGTTTATGAAAAGAGAGGTGGAAATCGTTATTATTTCTGACGTGCACCTTGGAACTTACGGTTGCAAGGCCAAGGAATTGTTGCGCTATCTCAATTCCATTCGTCCGAAAACACTGATCCTGAATGGCGATATCATCGATATCTGGCAGTTCAAGAAATCCTATTTTCCTAAATCGCATCTGAAGGTTATCAAGAAATTGATTTCATTTGCGACCAAAGAGTCGGAAGTGTTTTACATCACAGGCAATCACGACGAGGCGTTCCGGAATTTTACGGATTTCGAACTGGGAAAACTCAAACTTTGCAACAAGCACGTTTTGAAATTGGGAGATGAAAGAGCCTGGATCTTTCACGGGGATGTTTTTGATGCTTCTGTTCAGCATTCTAAATGGATTGCGAAGCTTGGAGGGAAAGGTTATGATCTGCTGATAGCGATTAATAATCTTGTGAATTGGTTTCTGGAAAAGATCGGAAGAGAGAAATATTCGTTTTCTAAGAAAATCAAAAATAATGTCAAAAAAGCCGTGAAATATATTGGTGATTTTGAACTGACAGCTTCCGAACTGGCTATCGAAAATCATTTTGATTATGTAATATGCGGACATATCCATCAGCCACAGATGAGAGAAGTCACTAACAAAAAAGGGAAATGTATATACCTGAATTCCGGTGACTGGGTGGAAAATCTTTCCGCTTTGGAATATCATAATGGTGAGTGGAAACTTTTTGTTTATGAGGATGAGAAACATACTTTAATAAATGAAGAATCGGATGAACTTAAGGAAATTGACAGTGTGGAATTGATGAAAATTGTAACTCAGATGGTGTAGTGATAAATATTACTCATCATTTTCAGAACTAGTGTGCTTAAAGTTAAAATAATTGTAAAAGAATATAAAACTACATCGACGATAATAAAAAGCATATTGTCAAAATATAAAATAAAACTGATGAAAGTAAAAACTAATTGGTAAAAAGTGACAATCACTACGCTGAAATAGAAAATAATCCAGACAAAAATAAAAACAATGTCGAGAGAATCTAAAAACAGAACCGTTAAAAGAAAAAATAAGCTGCTGAAATAAGCTGTTACAACAACTCATAAAAACACAAAAATATCATAGTCCTATGA
>JAEXJU010000074.1 GCA_023448955.1 Bacteroidota bacterium | reverse complement strand
GTGGAAGATAAATTGTTTGAAGAAACCGACTATAATCTGGAACTGATACGCAGTCAACACTTTGCAGAAGAATGCAATCATCTTCCGAATGTAAAATTTCCGCATTATTATCCGGAATTTTCGTGTGAGAAAATCATCACGATGGACTGGATGTCAGGAATTCATTTCTCTGAGTTTACCAAAAAGCAGAATTCGCAGGAGAATTTGAATAAAATCGGACAGACGCTTTGGGATTTTTATATGTATCAGATGCATATTCTGAAAAAAGTTCACGCCGATCCGCATCCGGGAAATTTCCTGATTTCGGAAAACAATGAATTATTGGTTATCGATTTCGGCTGTATCAAGGAAATTCCGGAAGATTTCTACATTCCGTATTTCGAATTGGCGAAAAAAGAAAATTTGAAAAATCCTGAAATTTTCCGGGAGAAATTATTTACGCTGGAAATTTTGCGTGAAGACGATTCTCCACAGGAAAAAGAATTTTTTGCCAAATTATTCTACGAATTGCTGGAATTGTTTACGAGACCTTTTAATCAGGAAAAATTTGACTTTTCAGATGAGTCGTTCTTTCAGGAAATTGCCGATCTGGGACAAAAATATGCGAAAGCAAGTGATATGAAAGGAATGAATACGAACCGCGGTTCCCGACATTTTATTTACCTGAACAGAACATTTTTCGGATTGTATAATATGATGCACGATCTTAAAGCGAAAGATGTAGCGATTAATAATTTTAAAAATTATTGTAAGTGACATTTAACCGCAAATCGAAGATTCGACGGAGCCAAAAGTCACAAAAGATTTTGATGAATTACAGGTTATTAAAAGAGCCGAAAGGTTTGAAAACGATTTTGTTGGAATAAATGAATCATTAACAGGTCGCTCCTACGGAGCTCTCATTCTATAATAACATTATCTATTAACAGTTAGCTCCTACCGGAGCATCATAAAATTCCGTAGGAATGTACTGTTAATAGAAAATAGAAAGCCGTAAAAAGGAAGCTCCGTAGGAGCGACCTGTTAATATTACAATTGTATTTGAATTAAAGTTTAATATAAAAAATATGCCTTCAGGATTACCTTCCAAAATCTGTGAAGTCTGCGGACTGCCTTTCAACTGGCGGAAAAAGTGGAAAAAAAACTGGGACGAAGTAAAATATTGCAGCGAAAGATGCCGGAAAAACAAAAAATCAACATCCTCTGGTTCACCAAAGATTTGAGAACGAGAGATTCAGAATCCTTATACAATGTGAAGCAGGAAGAGTTGCCTTTTCTTGCGGTGTATGTTTTTGACTCTGAATTTTTTGCTCAGACACAATTCGGTTTCAGAAAAATCGGAAAATACCGTGCAAAATTTTTGCTGGAAAGTGTAGAAAATTTAAAGCAGAATTTAGCGAAACAGAAGATTCCTTTTTTAGTTAAATACGGTAAAACGGAAGACATTTTTAAAGAAATTTCCGAGGAATTTGAAATCGTGAAGATTTTCTGTCAGGAAGAATGGACGAAGGAAGAAGTTGATTTACAAGCTAAAATTGAAAAAGCAATTCCAAACGCCGTTTGGGAAAAATCGTATTCTCAGTTTCTGGTTCATCCGCTTTTTGTTTTTAAAACTTTGGATAAAATTCCGATGCTTTTTACAAGTTTCAAACAAAAAATTGAAAAAAATCTGCTGATTCGCCCTGAATTTGAATCGGAAGATTTGATGTACGATA
The DNA here is from genome assembly GCA_023448955.1 of Bacteroidota bacterium. Lineage (GTDB taxonomy): Bacteria > Bacteroidota > Bacteroidia > Flavobacteriales > Weeksellaceae > Epilithonimonas. The sequence goes on along the minus strand of JAEXJU010000074.1, from coordinate 3,423 downwards.
AACCGGAAATTCATTTTAAAAGTGATACCATTTCGTTAAAATTGCTCGGTTTTGAAGATTTTGAAACGGACGAAAGAACTGCTTTTCCTTTTTCGGGCGGAGAAAATGAAGCATTGAAAAGATTGCATCATTATTTCTCGGAAACACAGAATCTGAGTCAGTACAAGCAAACCCGAAACGGTTTGGTGGGAACAGATTACAGTTCAAAATTTTCGGCTTGGCTGTCGGATGGAAGCCTTTCTGCGGTAACCATTTACCACGAGATAAAAAAATATGAGGAAGAATTCGGAGCCAATGATTCAACGTATTGGTTGATTTTTGAATTGCTCTGGCGGGATTTTTTCAGATATGTTTCTTTACAGTACAAAGATTTGATTTTCTGGAAAAGCGGAATTAATCATCAAAAGTATTTCGCTGAAAACAATAAAACATTGATTCAAAAATGGAAGGATGGAGAAACGGATTCCGATTTCGTGAATGCCAATATGCTTGAACTGAAAAATACAGGTTGGATGAGCAATCGTGGTCGACAGAATGTAGCATCCTATTTCTGCAAAATTCTAAAGCAGGACTGGAGAATCGGAGCGGCGTATTTTGAGGAAATGCTGATTGATTATGATGTTCACAGCAATTACGGCAACTGGATGTATCTCGCCGGAGTCGGAAATGATAATCGTGACCGGACTTTTAACCCTGAAAAACAGGCAGAAATGTATGATTCTAACCAAGAATTCAGAAAATTATGGCTAAACCAGTAAAACATACCGCCCAACTGATTTTTCCGCATCAGCTTTTTGAGGATACGGATTATCTGGATAAAAGTCAGCCTGTCTTTTTGATAGAGGAATTTCTGTTTTTTAAACAGTATTCTTTTCATCAACAGAAGATTGCGTTTCACCGTTCAACAATGAAGTTTTATGAAACTGAATTAAAAAAGGCAGGTTTTGAAGTTGAATATTTTGAAAGTTCATCGAAATTTTCGGACATTAGAAATTTAATTCCGAAGCTTGAAAAAGAAAGTTTTACAACGATAAAAACAACGGATGTTTGCGACAACTGGCTGGAAAAAAGATTAAAGGAAACAAAACTGGAACTCGAAATTTTGGATAGTCCGCTCTTCATCAACAGCAAAGAAGACCTGAAAGATTATTTTGAAGGTAAAAAAGCCTATCATCAGACTGATTTTTACAAACAGCAGAGAATAACCCGAAATATCCTGATGAAAGCCGGAAAACCTTTAGGCGGAAAATGGACGTACGACACCGAAAACCGGAAAAAATATCCGAAAAATAAAAAAGCGCCCGCAATTCATTTTCCGAAAAACAATGAATTTTACGAGGAAGCAAAACAATATACCGAAAAGCATTTTGCAAAGAATTACGGAACGCTTACGGATGAACAGCTCTACCCGACTACTTTTCAGGAAGCTGAACAATGGCTGGAACAGTTTCTGGAAAACCGTTTTCTGGAATTTGGCGTTTATGAGGACAGCATCGTGGAAAAGGAACATTTTCTGCATCACAGCGTCCTTTCTCCGTTAATGAATGTCGGACTTTTAACGCCGGAAAATGTGCTGGAAAAAGCGATTTCATTTGCAAAAGAAAATGATATTCCGGTGAATTCTTTGGAAGGTTTTGTCCGCCAGATTTTGGGTTGGAGAGAATTTGTTCGCGGGGTTTATGTTTATCAGGGAACGTATCAGCGGAATAAAAATTACTGGAAACACAAGCAAAAACTTCCGGAGTCTTTTTACACCGCCAAAACAGGAATCAGCCCGATTGACAGTTCGCTTCAGAAAATCCTGAAAACAGGTTATGCCCATCACATCGAAAGACTGATGATCTTTGCCAACTTTATGAATCTTGCCCAGTTCAATCCGGATGAAGTCTATCAATGGTTTATGGAAATGTTCATCGATTCCTACGACTGGGTGATGGTTCCGAATGTGTACGGAATGAGCAGTTTTTCAGACGGCGGAAAGATGAGCACGAAACCGTATATCAGCGGAAGCAATTATATTAAAAAGATGAGCGATTATCCCGATGGAGAATGGGCGGAACAATGGGATGCGCTTTTTTGGAATTTCATCAATGATAACAAAGTTTTTTTTGCTAAAAATCCAAGATTGGGAATGATGCTGAGAACACTGGAGAAAATGCCTGAAGAAAAACGAAAACAGCATTTTAAGACGGCGAAGGAATTTATTGAAAATCTTAAATTATTTTTTAAAAATAAAAGAATTTAATATCAATAGGAACGGGTTTTAACCCGTTTGCAAAAAGAAATAAAATGATTGGCTTTAGCCAAAACTTAAAATATACTTCGGCTAAAGCCTTTTGTAAATTAAACTTCAACATCGGGCTAAAGCCCGACGCAATTGATTAAATGTTTATCAAAATAAAAAAATGAATATAAACCTAAACATACAACAAATCGACAGAATCATCGAAATGGCTTGGGAGGACCGAACGCCGTTTGAAGCGATACAATTTCAGTTCGGAATCAGCGAATCGGAAGTGATTGAACTGATGCGTTCGGAACTGAAGGAATCGAGCTTTAAGCTTTGGCGAAAAAGAGTGAATTCGGGAGTGAGCCAGAAACATCTGAAGAAAAGAAGCGAAGAAATCAATCGCTTTAAATGCAGCAGACAGCGGGTTATCAGCAATAATAAAATCTCGAAAAGATAGTTGATTTAACCGCAAAAGGCACAAAAGAATTGTCTGAAGATAAGTTTTATCAAAGAGCAAAAAAGCTTTGTGAATAAAGACTTTAATAAGCTTAGTCCGACAATTCAGATTATTAAGTGAATAGTATTAGAGATGTCACACTGAGCTTGTCGAAGTGTTTAGAAATAAAATCTTCGTGTTCAAAAAAATAAAACAAAAACATTATGAAAAATATCGTCATCATCGGTTGCGGAAAAGGAATTGGACTGGCAGCGGCAAAAATCCTTGCAGAACAACACAAAATCATTGGAATTTCCAGAACGGAAAATCCTGAACTGAATCATCCGAATATTGAATTCCACACAATGGATATTCTTTCGGGAAATTTAGATGAAATCAGTTTTCCGGAAATTGTGGACGGATTGGTTTATGCACCGGGAAGTATTAATCTGAAACCTTTTAACCGACTTTCTGTGGATGATTTTAAGAATGATTTTGAAATTAATGTTTTGGGAGCGGTAAAAATTATTCAGAAACTATTGCCGAATCTTAAAAAGTCGGAAAGTGCTTCTGTTGTGCTTTTCAGCTCAGTGGCAGCAAAACTGGGAATGCCTTTTCACGCTTCGATTGCGGCGAGTAAAAATGCCGTGGAAGGTCTTACGAAAAGTCTGGCGGCGGAATTTTCGGCACAGAAAATCAGAGTGAATGCGATTGCACCTTCTTTAACGGACACGAATTTAGCATCACAGCTTTTAGC
>JAEXJU010000018.1 GCA_023448955.1 Bacteroidota bacterium | reverse complement strand
CTTCCATATCTACCACTTCTTTCTCACGCATCTTCAGCTGCTCACCAACAAGCAATACTTTTTCATTCTCAAAGGCTTCCCTTTTCCGCTCATAATCTGCCTGCAGTTTCTGCAAATCAGACTGCCATTGGCTGATCTGTGAATTAAGTCTATTTTCAGCTTCCTTGTACTGAGGAAGTTTGCTAAGAATATAGTTGGTATCTACCACGCCTATTTTCTGTGCATAGATATGAGCTGTGGCAAAAAGAAATGTTACAAATATTGCTAATTTTTTCATCCTATAAAAATAGTATTTTTTTTATAATGGCTGGTTCATCAGGAAGTGCGTTTGCCATCCTGATGGCTGACTACCTCCTAATGTTTTATCAAAACCATAAGCGAAGTCAAAACCGATCAATCCGAATGCGGACATCGAAACTCTGATTCCGATACCTGCAGATCTTTTTAATCTGAATGGATTATACGCTCCGAAACTGTTCCAAGCATTTCCGGCTTCTACAAATGTTAAAGCAAAGATCTTAGCAGTCTGATTCATAGAAATAGGATATCTAAGTTCTGCTGCAAATCTGTTATAAATCGTTGCTCCACCATAAGGTGTGATATCATAAGGTGAAGATGAACTGAATCCTGTGGAAGAAGCATTCTCATAACCTCTTAAAGGAACCAATTCCCTACCATCAAATCTACCATTGAACAAACCTACACCTCCTACATAATATCTTTCAAAAGGTGGCGGTCCCAGTTCTTTACTGTATCCGTTCAGGAAGCCCATTTCACCGGTAGTTCTAAGAACAAGCTTACCAATCACCTCGTTATAGAAATCCGCTTTTAATTTCACTTTATAAAACTCCATCCATTTGTACTTATCCAAAGTACTCATTGTAGAATAATCTTTGTTACCAAACCAAGAATATGGTGGTGTAAATTTCAAAGAAGCTTCTATGTTAGAACCATAAGTTGGGAAAACCGGGTCCAATCCTGCTGAGTTTCTGCTCAATCCAATATTGAAACTGAATGATTTTGTACTTCCGTTATATTCCAGCGCATCTCCAAAATAGAATGGATAATTACTGAAATCATAACTCTGGTACTGAATTCCTGTGTAAAGAGAGAAATAATCATCCGGCCATTTTAAATATCTTGTTAATCCTGCAGTTGCAGAGAAAATATTCATTGTCTGATCTCCTGTCGCATATGAATAATTTACTCTGGAATAATTCAATCCGACACTCAGAGCTGTAGGTCTCGTCCCAAATAACCAAGGCTCTGTAAAAGAAACTCCATAATTGGTAAAATATTGCCCTGCCTGCGCCTGAAGTGATAATGTTTGTCCATCACCCTGAGGAACCGGCTTAAAATCTTTAAACTTCAAGAAGTTCCTTAAAGAGAAGTTATTGAAAGTAAGACCAAGTGTACCAATAAAAGATCCACCACCGTAACCAGCCTGAAGCTGAACCTGAGACGATCCTTTTTCTACCAGTGTCCAATGCATATTAACTGTATTGTCCTGTGGATTTGGTTTCACATCTGTCCCGATTTGCTGAGGATCAAAAAACTGCATCCCGGCCAATTCAAAATAAGTTCTTTTGATATCGGATTTTGCAAACAACGCACCTGGTTTAGTTCTTAGCGCTCTGAGGATAACGTGGTCATGTGTTGTTGTATTTCCGGACCATGTTACACGGTTCCAAGTCGCTTTTTCTCCTTCGCTTATTCTGATTTCCAGATTAATGGAATCTCCTTTTACCGATTTTTCGATAGGTGTTACCGTAGAGAAAAGGAAACCGTTATTCATGTAAATCGATTTCAGGTCAGAGTCATCTTCCTTCCCGCCATCTTCGCCAACTTTTTTATTGAAGCCAACGGCATCATAAATATCTCCTGTTTTGTAACCCAGTATTTTTTGTAAGAATTCCGATGAATACGTTGTATTTCCTATGAAGTTAATATCTCCAATGTAATATTTCTTACCTTCGTTTAGCTTGATATTGATATTATATCCTTTTTCATTTCTAGAAACAGAATCAGATACAATAGTTGCATCTCTGAATCCTAATGAATTATAATAATTGATCAGATTTCTTTTGTCCTCATCATACTTGTCCTGAACAAACTTCGATGGTTTGAAAATACCTTTGATGAATCTCTTCTGCTTAGTTTCTTTGAAACCATTTTTTCTAAGTTTTCTGCTGGAAACATTTTCATTTCCTTCAAAAGTGATTTTATCAATCTTAACCTTTTTACCTTTGGAAACTTCAATTGTCCAATCTACCAGATTAGAATCATTTCCATTGGCCTTTTCCTGAATATTGATCTTTGCATCCGCAAATCCTTTTGAGATGTATTCCTGAGGAATTTTATTCTGAAGACTGGAAATCAGATTACTGTTAATCTTAGTTCCCGGTTTCAAATTGTTATCCTTAATCAGTTTTTCGTTTTTAGATTTGCCGATACCTTTCCCAATGAATTTAATCTCACCAAGTTCTTTCAGATCCTGGAGCTGAAATTGCAAAATAACGTTTTGTCCTTCTACATCCTGAACATATACTTCTACTTTAGAAAAAGATTGTGTTTCCCACAGCTTCTTGACAGCATTGCTGACTCTCTGCCCGGGGATTTCTAACTTCTCTCCTTTCACAAGACCCGTAAAACGTAAAATCTGTGCTGGTGTATATCTTTTGACACCGTCTACAACGATATCCTTCAGAACATACTCCTGATTCTGATTTCCGCTAAGTTCTGTGTTATCTGCATTGTTACCCTGTGGAACAACCTGTGCGTGAAAGTACACGGAGGCTGTAAGCAAAATAATGGGTATAAATCTTAATTTCATTCTTATTGAAGTTGTTCTCTTTTCTGTAATTTATTTTTGTGAAAGAATCTGGTCACTGGTCATTCCGTACCTTCTTTCTTTATTTTGATAATCTATAACGCACTGAAAAAATGTATCCTTGGAGAAATCCGGCCAAAGCACATCCAAAAACTGAAGTTCTGCGTATGCAATCTGCCAAAGCAGGAAGTTACTAATCCTTACCTCTCCGCTGGTTCTAATCATAAGATCTACCTGAGGAAAATCTCTGGTATAAAGATGATTTTCAAAAACTTTTTCATCTATATCTTCTGCTGCAAGTTTTCCTTCCTTTACCTCATTGCTGATTTCCTGAACAGCTTTTAGTATTTCTTTTTGAGATCCGTAGCTCAATGCAAGAATAAGATTTCCGCCTTTGTTATCTTTTGTAAGATCAACCACATTCATCAGTTGGTCTTTTACTAATTCCGGCAAAGATGATATGTCTCCTATCACATGCATCCTTAGTCCTTTGGAAAAAATCTCTTCGGCTTCCAAAAGCAAGGTCTCAGATAAAAGATTCATCAGTGTATCCACTTCTTCTTTCGGCCTGTTCCAGTTCTCTGACGAAAAGGTGTAAAGTGTAAGATATGGGATATGAATCTCATTACAGGCATTGATAACATTACGCACAGCATTGATAGCATTCTTATGTCCAAAGGTTCTTTCTTCACCTCTGGATTTTGCCCACCTTCCGTTTCCGTCCATTATAACGGCCACGTGCTTTGGTAATTTATCTTTATTAATAAGCTTTTTTAAATCCTGCATAATTACTATTTACAATAACAAGGTGGTCTTCCGAATGAATAGGACAGAATAATTGTAGCTGAATTAATCCAGTCTTTAGAATTCAGATTACCTACATTTCGCTGGTCTTTGAAAGCCTGCACTGCTGCTGCTGTCTGTTCCTTTCCCAATGAGCTTTTCACTGTGATATCACTGTCTTTCAGCATACTGTAATCTACCTGATCTGAGAATGTTGGTCTGAAAGTAAACTCGCCGGACAATGCCCAGTTATAATTAAATTTATATTTAAGCCCTACTCCGAATGGGATTCCCATTGTAAAAGCTTTATCTTTAGTATAAACTACATTGGATCCGGAACTTTTTATATTCAGCTGAGCTTTGGTTGTATTCATATAAAAACCTGAGACACCGCCGAATATATAAGGACTAATCATACTGACCTGTTCTTCATTAACCGGAAGAAAATTATATTCAAAAATCAAATCCGCAGATATTACAGAGTTGGTTCCTGAGAGCTTTCTCATCCTGCGGTAATTTTCTTTTGCATTACTATCATTAAACTGAATATTATTATATCCTACATTCAGCCTGATGGTTTGATACGGATTAAGATTCATCCTGTACATGACTCCGGCATAAAAAGGCAATCCATAATCCGAGATATTTCCTACAGGTTTCTGAAGCACATAATTTGTACTTCCTATATCTCCTACAAGATTACTCATACCCATCTGAATCCCAATCTCATGTCTCTGAGCTTTTGCCAAACTCAAAAAACAAAAAATTGCAACAATGGTATAAGTTAATTCTCTCTTCATTCTCAATATGCTGAAACGTCTATTATTCAAAAATTTGGTGCAAATATAAAACATTTTTAGATTAAGGAACTTCTTAAAGTTTAGTTAAATAAAAACAAAAAAACATAATTTACTGTTATAAAAACGAACTTATTGATAAAATAGTCTATAAAAAATAAAAGCCTTGAAAAAAGGCTTCTATTTTATTTTCTGTTCAAAAACTTTTTCAGCTTATTCCTGATCTTTATAATTGTCGGCTCTTCATAATTTTTATCTTCATCAAAGTAACCGTAGCCGTAGCCGTAACCATAGCCATAACCGTAGCCGTAGCCGTAGCCATAACCTTGTTTTACGACGAAATCATTGTAGACTAGACCTAGATTGGATACTTCTTTATTGAAGTACTTTTCAGTAATCATTCTAACCATATGCTTTTCGGTATACTCGTGGCGAACTACATAGATTGTAGTATCCGCCTTTTTAATCAACTCGAAAGAATCTGCCACAAGACCTACAGGAGGAGAATCGATGATAATATATTCGTAAAAATCCTTCAGCCTATCAATAAACTTCATATTATTATCACTCATCAAAAGTTCTGATGGATTTGGCGGAATGGGACCTGAAGTGATAACATCTAATCCCGGAATACTGGTGTGATTAATAATATCTTCAAGTTCTACCTGCCCTGTGAGATAATTGGAGATTCCGTTTTTGTTATTGATCTTAAAATCACCAAAGATTTTGGGCTTCCTTAGATCCATTCCCAATAAAACTGCTTTTTTCCCGCTGAGACCTAACACTGAAGCAATATTAATAGAAACATAGGTTTTTCCTTCTCCACTGATGGAGGAAGTTACTAATATGACCTTACTTTTCTGTTCTTCATCGAAGAGAAAACGGAGATTTGCGCGTATAGCACGAAAAGCTTCAGAAATTGATGATTTAGGTTCTTCCAGAACTGTAAGATTGTTATCGTAATTATTATGTCCAACGACTCCAAGTAAAGGAATTTTAGTTACACTCAGCAATTCTTTGAGATTTCTGATCTTATTATCCAACAATTCTCCTAAAAGCAGAAATACAAGCGGTATCAGTAGAAGTCCGCCGATAATTTGGGCTTTTGTAGCATTTACGTTGGGAGCAATAGGACCTTGTCTAAGATTTTTTGCTTTATCAATTACAGTAAGGTTACTTTGATTGGTCGCAACACGCATCTGGGATTTTGCCTGTTCTGTAAGGAGAGTATTGTAAGTATTTTCTATTATATTATAACCTCTTTGTGCATCTAGGAAGATTCTCTGCTTTTCGGGAAGTGTCACCAGCTCCTGATCTATCTTACCAATCTGAGAATCTATCTGCGAAAGTCTGTCATAGTAACCCTGGAAATATTTTCTAAGCCCGCCCTGAGAAGTGTATTTTGCTTCATTTATAAGCCTGTTGATCTCTCGCATAGGCTCAGAATTGGGTGTATAAATCTGAGCAAGCTCTCTTCTTTTTGCATAAAGCTGCTTTAACTCAGATACTGATGCATTGAAACTGCCATCTTCTATTCCAGCAACATTCAGGCTGATGATCTTTTCTAGATTGTTTGTATTGACAGAATTCCGGATGTCATTCAAAGAATTAATTTTTGCTGTAAGTTCTGCCTTTTGATTTTCCAGAGTTGTGAGTTTTTCTAACGTCTTGGAGTCAATATTCTCCATATCAAAAAGCCTGTTATTAATCTTCAGGTTATTCAGAACATTAGCACTGGAATCTAATTTTTTCCTTATCAGCATAAGGTTTTCATTCAGATATTTGACCGTATTTTGGTCTACAGTATTCTGATCTGTTAATCTTTTCTTGATAAGCTCATCTACCGAGCTATTGAGAAAACTTACAGTATTATTGAGGTTATATCCGGTTTTTGTAATTACCATAATGGATGATAATTCTTTATCAAACTCGACAAAAAGACTACCGGTTATACTATTTACAGCTTGGTTTACAGGGATTAAAGTGATGATTATGTTGTCCAATCCAAGATTACTTGGAGTAGGACTTGGAATAAGCTTAAACTTAAGGTTTGGAGTCTCGTACCATTCATTCAGCTTAAGAATCTTATTGGCTGGCCGTGAGTAGGGAGTGATAGTCTCCATACTTTCCGTGATATAATTGTAAAGATACGGTGACTGACCTTCTTCCGGAAGAGTGATTTCATACTGATTTCCTCCTTTTGGAATAATCGTTATAGGATAATTAACCTGTTGCAGGTGGTTTCTGTCAATCTCCAAAAACACAGGACTATCTTCTCTGTCCAGATAGGTAGTTTTTATAAGACCTTTCGTGGTATAATTGGTAATGAGATTCAGTTTCTTTACCAGATATTCATTATGACTTCTGGATAATAATATTTTTTTAAGGTAAACACCATCCTGATTCCCACCCTGTCCCCAGATGAAGTTAATTGATTGATTGGGCGTAAAATAACTGGCGGTGTTATTGGAAATACTTAGAGACAAACTGGAAGAGTAAACTCTCTGTGCATAATATTTGCTGTAAACATACGCAATACAGTAACCAATAAAGCCTAATATCACAAACCAGTACCAGTTCCGAATGACACGCCTCACAAAATGTGCAGGATCAAACAGGTTAAAAGAACCCATTTTTTCTGACTGGGGAGTGATGGCCGTTTTATTATCGTTTTTATCAGGAATCATGATTAGAGACGAGTTAGAATTAGATAAACTGACATCACAGTTGTAAGTAGTGAAACACCTGTTGTGAGTGTCTGAAGCGGCTCTTTTCCGAAACCGTTGATACTTTTACCATTGGTGTTGAGATAAATAATATCACCATTTTGTAGCCAGTAATATGGTGAGTTCATCACATCTTCTCTTGTAAGATCCAGCCTTGCCGTTTTAATACCTTCCGGAAACTTCCTGTGTATCATGATATTTTTACGATCCACAGTCCGGTTCAGACCTCCGTTCATGGCTATTGCCTGCATTATATTAAGCTGCGTCATGTATGCCGTTTTTTCGCCGGTAACATTCACAGTTTCCATATCGCCTAAAATATAGTAACGAATTCCGTCCAGATTAAGCCTAACCTCAGATTTCCCCTGAAGAAAGTTTTCATTTACCTTTTCCTGAATTTCTTTCGTCATGTCCTCCAGCGTTCTTCCTTCAGCTTTGATATATCCGATTCCGAAAATATTGACATCTCCTTTAGAATCTACTTTCAGGCCATTAAAATAAAATGTTGCGTTGCCACCAGAACCACCACCGGATTGTCCACCAGATGCTCCACCGCCTTGCATTGCAGCATTATTGGCACCATTGCTAGAAGCATTTAGTGAAGAGTAAAACTGCGCCGCATCACCTTTTGGAGTGGTTACGACATTAAGGCTTAGTATATCACCTTTAGTCACTCTATATTCCGGCACATTATAAGGAACCAGTCCCTCCTCATTGATAGTCAGGCTCTCGCTTGGCTGAAGATACCTGATGTCCTTTCTGGTAATACAGGAAGTACATATGCCAATGATGAAGACTAATAGAAAGATATTAAAAAGATGTTGTTTTCTCATCAAATAGTTTTTTTGCAAAAATATAATATTTTAGTTTTTGAATCTCAGTAAGAAAATAGGAAGATAAGCTCCTAAAAAACCAAAAAACAAAACAATAATCAATAAATAATTGACATTCAAATGCCTGAGTGAATAAGCTACAGCAATGATAACTGAATAATACATTATGATATATGCTGTAGATCTGCGATGTGTGAGACCAAGATTCAGCAACTTGTGATGAATGTGATTTTTATCCGGAGACAGTACAGACTTACCGTGATAAATCCTGGTAATAATAACCGTGAGCGTATCAATAATCGGTAATATAAGAATGGCTACAGCTATAACTGGCGCAGACTGAAGGTGATAGAACACCTCATCTCTTTTCGCAATAAAGATTTCTATGAATGAAATACCTGTGAAGGCAAGAAGAAATCCAAGAATCATAGAACCCGTATCGCCCATAAAAATTTTTGCACTTCTTTTATTGGACAGATTATAGATCAAGAAACCCAGTGATGCTGCAATAAGTATTGCACAAAGGATAACCAAAGGATCATTAGCCGGTCCCAATCTGAAGAAACTGATTCCAAAAAGAATGCTGGTCGCAATGGTATAACTTCCGGCAAGTCCGTCTATCCCATCTATCAGATTAAAGGCATTTATAAGAATAATGAAAGTCAAAATACTGAAAGCCACGCTTACATAATAATTGATCTCATAGACACCAAAAAGTCCAAAAATACTCCTGATGCGCACATCTGAGCCTATTACCACCAAAGCTGACACAAGTATCTGAGCCAGAAGCTTTTTGTAAGCCCTCAGAACCATAATATCATCCATTACTCCTACAAAAAATAAAATGATAAATGATGCGAATAAAAACTTATAGCGATCAAACAATTCGTAAGCAAAAATAGGAGCGCAAACACCCAGGGAAAAAAATATCGCTATGCCGCCGAGATTTGGAATTTTTCGCAGGTGCGAGCTTCTGGCTCCAGGCTCATCCATCAGATTCTTTCTTCTGGAAATCTTAATAATTGTAGGAATGGAAATAAAAGTGATTAAAAAAGAAAACACAAAGCCCAAAACCAGCTTGAAGTAAAAGAAGGATATTCCCGTGCTTTCCAAAAAAGTTTCGAAGTTATTCATTTTGTGTTCTTGGCCTAGGTTATTTTTTGATTGTCAATATTCTGACAATACGCCTTAGCCTAAATATACTAAGTACGTAATAAACTTTTTTTCCTAACGGCAAAGATAATAGATAATTCCTTCCGAACCGCTTATATTGAAAGATATCTTTAGCATTTATATCATTATCTTTCATAAACTCATCCAATATGCGTGACATTTTGTAAAAATCTGCCTTATTTTTTACAAATGCCAAATACGCCAGAAATGTGTACACACCTTCCAGAATCTGAAATCCTTTCAGCGCATTTTTATGACTATGGTAGCGGCTTTCATCAAATTTCAAGCTCACTGTTTTCACAGCATTTAGAATATCTAATCCTTTCAACGTATGCGTTTTGCTGATAGATTGAGATCTCTCTAGATATTGATAATGATAAGCCGGAGTGAAGCCGATGACTTTGGACTCCAGAACCAGCTGCGGTATCAGCTCAATATCTTCGAAGTGAATCCCCTTTCTAAATCTTCTATTGTTGAATAATTCTCTTCTGAAAAGCTTATTACAGGCAAAATAAGAGATATCAGAGAAAACAGACATATTATTTTCCAAAATGATTTTTTCCGGAAAACCAGGTAGTTGCGTTAGTTGTTGGGTTACATTCCCGTTTTCATCTACTTTTTGAAGATTACATATTGTTATTTCTGCCTGATGTTTCTCGGCAAGGTTCAGCATCTCTTCAAACATCGCATCAGAAACATAATCATCACTATCCACAAAACCGATATAGTTCCCCTTCGCACGGTCGATTCCAAAATTCCGCGCATCGCTTAATCCGCCATTTTCTTTTTTATATCCAAAGATTTTTTCCGGATATTTCTGTTGAAATTTTTCTATAATCTGTTGAGAATGGTCTTTACTTCCATCGTTTACAACAATGATTTCAATGTCCTGCAAAGTCTGATTGACCAATGACAAAAGGCATTTTTCCAGATACAACTCAACGTTATACACGGGAACAATAACAGAAACTTTGATTTCGGAATGCTGCATGACTTAACTTCTCGTGAATCTGGAACTCAAAAAACCCTTTTTCGCCTCATCAAAATCCGAACGTGAGCAAGGGATGCAATTATCAATATTATCATCCTCACCAAAATACCACAGAATACTGAAAACCTCTCTTTTAAAAGCATACTGCTCATCATTAATCAGCACATAAAAAGTTTCGTAGGATTTTTCCTTCGGGTGAGAACGCTGGATATTGATACCTTCTATAAGATACCAGATCATCTGAGCCAGCAACTGATGATTGAGCTGGGAATCAGAATAAATATTATAATTGAAAATTCCCACAGACTTCAGTTTTTCACTCAGCCCGATTTCCTTCATATATGCACAGATTTCTCTTCTGTTCAGTCCATTGACCTGCGGATTCATAGAAAAAGGTTCACCAAAACTTTCAATAGCATCACAATTAATGGTTACCAGATCGGCTTTGCGGAAATAAGGCTCGGTTTTTTCTGTAGAATTCATCATTTCTGCCAGTCGAATAATATCAAACTGAACTTCTTTGATAAGCTTGACAGAATCCATTTCATTCAGATGTTTCTGATAGCCCAGGTGATGGTAATTTTTGATAGAAAAATTTTTGGAACCCAGTATCTTGCTGAGGAAATTAGACTCGTGAATCTCCTCATCCTGTTTCAGTGAAACAATATTACTGATCTGAGTGTAATTGATATTATTCTGATGAAAATTAAGCGCAGAGAAAAGCGAAAACGCCAAATCATTACTACCGCCCACAATCACCGGAATTGCATTTTTGTAATGACAGGCTGACAGAACTTCCTGCAAAACATAATGCGAGTCATGACTTGTTCTCCCGGAAACCAGGTCGCCAAGATCTATAACCGGAATATCAAAATCCAATTGTGACAATTTATAAAACTCTCTTCTTACACCTGTAAAATCCTGGCTATCGGCATCTCCGTCTGCACCTCTGTAATCTGATACAAACAGCAGAACAATACCGTCTTCCTTGATATCATTAATAATCTTGTCCCCAATCTGCCATTTTTCGGTCCTGAATTTTTTTGGTGGAATGATAAAGTCTTCAAAGTTCATAATTAGTGTGTAATTTTTATAGTAACATCTTTTGGAGTTTGCTTGGAAAAATCTGCCAATTCGTTTCTGAGTTTATCCGCATTTTCTTTTTTCACAGCATAAAAAGAAACTGTAGTCCCGCCACAGATATAATTATTATTAATGCTAAGCGTTCCAGCTTTCACAAAATAATCCGGCATCTTTACCCATTCATCGAAAACCAAAGCAATATCAAAATTTCTGTTTTCTGCTGTTCTGGCAATATAAGTCTGAAGATTTTTATTGTCCAGAAACTTGCCGTGATCGTTCTTTCTTAACCTTGCTACCTCAATACTTCCTAACCCGTAAGTATCCAACAACTGAATATTGTTATAATAAGTAATAGCTCCGATATCGTTTGCAATAATTCTGGACTCGGGGTAATACAGATGCACAAAATCCGCAAGCTGAATCTGCTGGTCAAAAATGTTTTTGGAGGCTATTGGCTGATATTTTATCATCGTTACAAACCGCATATAAAATGTTATCAATAGCAAGCCGATCATTAAAAATTCAAGAACAGGCTTTCCTGTTTTTTCCCGGAAAAGATCATCCGCAAAAGGAGCAATTGCAAATAAGATAAGAACAACCAAATACGCTTCATATCGAATCAGCCATCCAAAATTAGCAAATAAAAGGTGAACCAAAAAACCCGCTGTTACTACAAAAGGAACAGCATTTTTGGAAACTCTGACAGATTGAGAGCCTGAATATTTGAGTGTTTGAAAGTTTCTGAAAATCTGTACTATCAGAATCAGCACCAGTATCAAAACAGAAATTCCGCGGTAAGCATTGCCTGCAACTCTTGTTATAAAACCTGCGATTCCGTCATTCGTATTACCTTTAAGAATCAAAGAATTCGGGAGGAAAAATGAGCCGTGATCTATTGAGATATAGCCATATACCAAAACCGGCAAAAGTGCAAATAAGCCTAAAACTATACTAATGACATAATCTTTTCTCACAAAAAAAAGATACACGCAGATAAAGAAAATGAAAAAAAGGCTTTCGTAACGGAATCCTGTTGCTATAATAGAAAACAAAGCCAGATTGGAAAAATGTCTTGGGCTTTTATCATCCAGATATTTCCGAAAAGCTAAAAGAACCAAAACCATCGCGAGCGTATGAAAAACATGCTCCATTCCGGTCATTATCATCAGATGCAAAGGCATCAGGACAACCAATGCCACTAAGAAAACAATACGTGTTATTACCGAGAATGGTTTCAGATATTTATTGAATACCAGAATGAGCGCAACGCCCGCAATACTGTTTGCAACCAAAGGAATATATTCCCAGTTACCAAATATTTTGATAAGTACAGCCAGAAGAAATGTAAAAAGCGGTGATGATGTGGTAGATGAAAACTCGTGTTGCGTAATACCCCAAGTTCCGGCTTCTGCAAAATTCCTAGCCATTGAAAGATGGATGTAAGCATCATCCAGCGGATAAATGTATCGCCCTGCAAAAGTACATACTGTCTGAATATTGTAAACAATTAGTGCTGCAAGAACAACAAATACGATAAAAAGTTGTGTATATTTTTTCATTATTTTCAAAACATTAATTGCTCCACAAGTAGTTCTGGTATTTTTCCGGTGTAAATCTGCCTGCTTCTCCCTGGTATCTCGCAAATACAAAATAATAGAAGATCATAAATACCACAAAAAACAGATGGGTCATCTTTTTTGTATTCTTATCATCCATTGCAGCAACGATATTTGGAACGACTAGTGATGCAAATCCCAGATATGAACCAACGAGCCTGGTGGAAAATACAGGATTACTGCGCATGATGAAATAAAGACAGACACCCATTACGAGAATATTCCGCATATATTCATAATAGTATATTTTCTGGCAGGTCGCCTTATCATAAGTAACCAGCAAAAAGCTGAAAACCAGCATCAGTCCGTCTAAAAAGCTGGATCCCGAAGATTCATAACCGATATATCCGTTATAACCATTAGACACATCCTGGACATTGAGCGTATCTAGAAAACCGGAAAATGCATTGTAAATCTGAAACGGGGATAAAATAACACAAGCCAGAATAGCATAGAATATCCGGCTGGAATTCATTGGTATAATAGCAAGCCAATACGCTGGTAGAAAGACGATTGTAGATTTATGAAATCCGTAAGCGATATAGATACACAGTAGATACCACCAAATTTTTCTCTCTTTTATAAAACGAAAAGAGAGGAAACACATTGTCATCCCTAATGCCTGCCTCATGTGACCGCTGTCTGCTATGAAATAGCCGGGAATAAAGAATAGAAGAACTGCAAATATTGGATATTGCGTATTTTTATAGTACACCGAAAACTTTCCGGATATGGTGATGATAGCTGTAATTAGTGTAAATTCTTTGAAAGGAAATCCCGTAAAAAAAATAAGCTTGTTCATCAAACCATACATCCATTCTACATCTACCTGCGTTTCCCGGAACAGCATTTTGTCAAACAATATTCCAAAATCCACCATTGGAAAGTATTGGTTATACATCCCTTCATATACCGGATAATC
>JAEXJU010000325.1 GCA_023448955.1 Bacteroidota bacterium | reverse complement strand
TCCCAACATCAAATTGGCCTCCTTTAAATTTTTTGTTGCTTTTACTGAATTTTTCCGCCAGCTGATAAGGTTCCCAAATATTGGTTCTGATAACTTTTAAATTCTTCGGAACATCATTTTGCAATGTTTCATCGATTAATGGATAACTCGGATTTTCCGGTGTGTAAACAATAGGTTCCAGATCAAAATCCGGAAGATATTTTGCAAATTTCAGCCAGCGTTGCACACCTGGTCCGCCTGCTGGAGGCCAGTAATAAGTGACAATTAAAACTTTTTTAGAATTTTCCATTGATAATAAGTTCCGAAAACTTCAAAACTATCCGTAAAAATATCTGTTTTTACATCGAAATCAAAATAATTCTTTGCATTAAATCAATATACTGATATTGAGTATTTTATGTTAATGGTATCATCTTTGTAGAAAAATCGTGTTCAAATATTAATTATAATGAAAAGGTTTCTTCTGATAATTTTATTCTTATCTGCCGGTATAGGAATAAATACAATAAGTGCACAAATAAATATCAACATCAATTTGGACAGCCAGCCAGATTGGGGACCAAAGGGGTACAAATATGTTGAATCATATTATTTACCAGAACATGATATTTATTATAATGTTCCCGATAGAAGATATTACTACTTTTCAGGTAATAGATGGGTTAATACAACTGTTTTACCAGTAAGATATCGTGACATCAATTTCTACAAGACTCGAAAAGTTGTTTTAGTGGATCGATATCCATTCAAAAAGCATCATTTACACTACAAAAAATATGCAAGATACAGAGGAAATGTTCCTCCAGCTTTAGTTATTAGAGACTATAATCATAAAAGTTATAAGGGAAAATCATCTAAAAATATCCATTATAAGTTTGCGAAAGCAGGTCACAAAGGTGGGCATAATGGGCATTTTAAGCACTTTAATCATGGAAAGCATAAAGGTGGACCAAAAGGTCACAGATAGATATTTAAGTCTCAATTATTTAAGATTGAGACTTTTTTCATCTATTTTTAATATTTTTATCTGAATAAGTTTATATCAATATTTCTTAACTTTATCACATAAATTTATTTTTAAATGATTGGTGTACAGGGTCACAGTTTTTCTTCAAAAGATTATAAAGAAGACCAGATAAAACAAGGAGATTATGAAGATTGTGAGTTTTCGGGAATCAGTTTTTCAGGAAAAGATTTCTCAGATTTTAGCTTCTCAAACTGTACTTTTTCCGGATGTGACTTTAGCAATGCTAAAATTAATAGAACGGCGTTTCGGGATGTTGTTTTTATTAATTGCAAATTGATTGGTCTTAACTTCGATGATGCCAATCAGTTCAATATTTTCTTCCGTTTTGAAAGTTGTATTCTAAATCATTCCTCATTTTACGGAACAGATATCAGGAAAACTAAGTTTAAAGATTGCAGTCTGATTGAAACTGATTTTTCAGAATGTAATTTGTCATTTTCAGCTTTCACAAATTCGAATCTTTCTGATGCTGTTTTTGAAAGAACTAATCTTGAACATTCTGACCTGAGATCTGCAATCAATTTTTCCATCGATCCAAATCAAAATCAACTAAGAAAAGCAAGATTTTCAGGAGATAATCTTTCGGGATTATTAGACCAATTAAATATAATTATAGACTAAATTTGCGGTAATTATTTCTCAAAAATTTTCAATACCAATCAAGTAAGAAATGAAAAAAACATTATATGCAGTTTTGTTATTATCTGTCACATTATCTGCACAATATACTGATATTAACATCGTCAAAGAAGTCAAAGTAAAAAATAAAGGTGTTGTGGTCTCTGCGCATCCATTGGCAAGTGAAGCAGGCGCAAAAATGCTGAAACAGGGCGGAAACGCTTTTGATGCTGTCATTGCCACACAATTAGCATTGGCTGTAGTTTATCCACAAGCTGGAAATATTGGTGGTGGTGGATTTTTGGTAGGTACAACTACGGATGGAAAAAATATTGCATTAGATTATCGGGAAACTGCACCTTCCAAAGCAAGCTTTGATATGTATTGGGACAAAAACGGCAATGCCAATACAGATCTTTCGCAAAATGGCAGACTAGCAGTGGGTGTTCCGGGAAGCATATCCGGGATGTTTCAAACATTGAAGTATGCCAAATTGCCATTTTCTAAACTCATTGAACCAGCAATAGATCTTGCTGAGAAAGGTTTTGCAGTAACAGAACAGGAAGCTGGATTATTAAACGCTCACAAAAATGATTTTCTGAAACATAATAAAAATAAAATCGCTTTTGTGAAAGAGAACTTGTGGAAAGCTGGTGATCTTTTGCTCCAACCAGAATTGGCGCAAACACTCAAGAGAATTCAAAAAGCTGGAGAAAAGGAGTTTTATGAAGGAAAAACAGCAGAATTAATTGTTGAAGAAATGAAACTCGGAAACGGAATTATTCAGAGCAAAGATCTTAAAAATTATAAAACAAAAGAACGTAAAGCATTGGTTTTTAATTATAAAGACCATCAGATTGTGTCGATGCCAATGCCTTCAAGCGGGGGGACTTTACTTGCCCAAATGCTGAAAATGGTTTCTTACGAAGATCTGTCGAAATACCAGATGAACTCAGAAGAAGCGGTTCAGATTATGGTTGAGGCGGAACGCAGAGCTTATGCTGACCGAGCGGAATATATGGGAGATCCTGATTTTATAGAGGATAAAACGCAAATGCTGATTTCTGACGATTATCTTAAAAACCGATGGAAATCTTTTGATAAAAATACTCCAACACCAAGCAAAGATGTAGGTAAAATCATCAACCCAAATCAAAAGGAAAGTACGGAAACTACCCATATTTCAATTTTGGATAAATTTGGTAATGCAGTTTCTGTTACTACAACGCTCAACGGACTTTACGGAAGTAAAACTGTGGTTTCTGGTGCCGGCTTTTTCTTGAATAATGAAATGGACGATTTTTCAGTAAAACCAGGTGTTCCCAATATGTATGGAGCTGTAGGTGGTGAAGCCAATAAAATACAACCAGGAAAAAGAATGCTTTCCTCTATGACACCAACAGTAGTGCTGAAAGACGGGAAAGTAAAAATGGTAGTAGGAACACCTGGCGGAACTACAATTCCAACCTCGGTATTCCAGGCTATTGTAGATGTTATTGATTTTAAACAAAATGCTAATTTCTCAGTTAATGCACCAAAATTTCATCACCAATGGCTTCCTGAAGTAGTAAAAGTTGAAAATAAATTTCCGGAGACTACTATTAAAGCTTTAGAAAAGAAAAATTATAAATTCGATAAAATTCCACAGATTGGAAGAACGGAGGTTATTTTGGTAGATAGCAATCAGAATATTCACGCTGTAGCAGATGGGCGAGGTGATGATTCTGTTGGGATCGAATAAGTTGTTTCCATATAATTAATAAACCCTTTCAGAAATACTGAAAGGGTTTATTTTATATTAAATTATTGAATTATCTGGCGATATTCACAGCTCTTGTTTCTCTAATTACAGTCACTTTTACCTGACCAGGATAAGTCAGCTCATTCTGGATCTTTTCAGAGATATCATAAGAAAGCTGGTAAGCATTTTCATCATTTACTTTTCCGCTTTCTACCATCACTCTCAGCTCTCTACCAGCCTGGATGGCATAAGCACTGGAAACGCCCTCAAAACTCAAAGCTGCAGCTTCAAGATCTTTCAGCCTCTGGATATAAGATTCCAATACTTGTCTTCTTGCGCCTGGTCTAGCTCCGGAAATCGCATCGGCAACCTGGATAATAGGAGATAGGAGAGACGTCATTTCAATTTCGTCGTGGTGCGCACCAATAGCATTGATTACTTCAGCATTTTCACCAAATTTTTCAGCCCATTGCATTCCAAGAAGTGCGTGTGGCAATTCAGATTCCTGCTCAGGAACTTTACCGATATCGTGTAAAAGACCAGCTCGTTTAGCCAGTTTAACATTCAATCCTAATTCCGCAGCCATAGTTGCTGCAATATTGGCAACTTCTCTGGAGTGCTGTAACAAGTTTTGACCATAAGAAGAACGGAATTTCATTCTACCAACAATCTTAACAAGTTCCGGGTGAAGCCCGTGGATGCCAAGGTCAATGATAGTTCTTTTTCCGACTTCTATGATTTCTTCCTCGATTTGTTTTCTGGTTTTATCTACCACTTCTTCGATTCTCGCGGGGTGAATTCTGCCATCCGTAACCAATCTGTGAAGTGACAATCTTGCGATCTCTCTTCTTACCGGATCGAAGCAAGATAGTAAAATAGCTTCCGGTGTGTCATCCACAATGATCTCTACACCTGTAGCAGCTTCTAAAGCACGGATATTTCTACCTTCACGGCCAATGATTCTACCTTTGATTTCATCAGACTCAATGTTGAAAACAGAAACCGAATTTTCGATGGCCTGTTCTGTCCCGATTCTCTGAATCGTTTGAATGATGATTTTTCTAGCTTCATTTTTTGCGTTAAGCTGAGCTTCCTCCATAATGCTCTGAACGTGCGCTTGGGCTTTGGTTTTAGCTTCTGCTCTCAGAGATTCTACCAATTCGCTTTTTGCTTCTTCTGCGGAATAGTTGGAAATTTTTTCCAGCATTTCTACTTTCTGAGCGGTTGCAACATCCAGATCGTGTTGTTTTTTCTGAAGAACTTCCAGTTTTTTGTTGTAATCGTTGATTTGCTTTTCAAGATCTTTTTCCAGTTTTCCGGCTTTGCTAAGCTCATCATTCAGCTTGCTCTCTTTGTCTTTGATGCGTTTTTCAGACTCCTGCATTTTCTTTTCTCTGGACTGGATGTCTGCATCGTGCTGGGATTTCAGTTCAAGGAATCTTTCTTTGGCTTGTAGCTGCTTTTCTTTTTTTACGGCTTCTGCCTGTACATTAGCTTTTTCTATAATGTTTTCGGCGCTCTTTTTGGCGTCTTCTATCATATATTTTGCCTTAGAATTGATAGAACTTTTCCCGAAGAAAAGTCCTGCTACGGCTCCTATCAGAAGTGCGACAACACCGATAATAATGGTAATTGTGTCCATAAATTTATATATATTGAGTTTTAATTGTCAATTTCAAATTTTGTAAAAAGTGTTACGTAAGAAGTAAAAAGTTCAAATCTTATAACTTTTCACCGCTAACTTTTCACATAAAAAAAACCTACAACAGTTCAGTTATAGAGTAAACTCCATAA
>JAEXJU010000137.1 GCA_023448955.1 Bacteroidota bacterium | reverse complement strand
CTGTAGCAGCAACTACGGTTTTGAAAGGCTTACCCGTTCCTAAAAGAATTCTAAGCATCCTGGAAGGCGAAAGCCTGGTGAATGATGCTTCATCACTTATTGTATTCCGGTTTGCACTGGCTGCTATTCTTACCGGAAGCTTTTCTATGCATCAGGCTGTTGGACAGTTTTTCTTAGTCGCAGGAATGGGAATTGTGGTTGGATTGATTGGTGCCGGAATTATGTATCTGATTCACCGCTTTCTTCCAACAACTTCAGCAATAGATGCTGCACTTACTATAATGACGCCTTATTTGCTATATCTTGGTGCAGAGCAATTTCATTTTTCGGGAGTAATGGCTGTTGTTACCGGCGGACTTTTCATATCATACAGATCTCACGAAATCTTCAGAAATGGAAATACAAGACTGAATATGCTCGGAGTCTGGACCACCGTTATTTTTGTGATGAATGCTATGGTTTTCATACTGATAGGATTATCCCTTCCATCCATTATCAAAGGTTTGGAAGAATCCTCTCTTATTCAGGGAATAAAATACGGCGTCATCATCAGTATTGTGATCATCCTGATAAGATTTCTCTGGGTATATCCTGCCGCCTTCATCCCCAGATGGCTTTTCAGATCTGTTCGAAAAGAGCAGTCACCCGGCTGGAAAGGACCTTTAGTCATTGGCTGGGCAGGGATGAGAGGAGTTGTATCTCTCGCAACTGCATTATCGATTCCATTTGCCCTAGATAATGGCTCACCTTTCCCGCACAGAAACCTTATCTTGCTCATCACCTTTATAGTCATATTCATAACATTAGTGGTTCAGGGTCTGACACTGCCTTTTTTGGTGAAAAAGTTGAAAATCCCGGCTATGGATTCAGTCTTACCACAGGAACAACAGGAAGCTCAGATACAAATCAGGCTAAACCGTTTGGCAATCAACCATATAAACACTAACTATTCTGATATGATTGAAAAGAGTAATCTTTTAAGGAACTACCATTCACAAATTTCAACCGAAACGGAAAACACTGAAAATCAGCTTGATCTTTTAGAATGTAATACTTGTACAACTCAGGAAATTGATAGATTTGAAAGTATTCTGAAAGAAATATACGACAAGCAAAGACTTGATATATTCCAGATGAGGCGCGAAAAATATTATGATGACGAAGAAATCAGAAAAGCTGAGCTCCAACTGGATCTCAATGATCTAAAAATTAACCCGAATTTCCATTAAGAAAAACTCTTCCAATTTTAGGAAGAGTTTTTTATAAAACAATATTATTCTGAGGAGCAATGGCAGCGGGTAAGTCTTTTTCATCCAGCATATCCCGCATATCTATCTCTATTGCCCGGCTTATTTGTGTAATAGGAACATCATTTGCGCTTCCTTCGAAAGGATTTACAGAACTTTCTCCCACAGTATCCAAGGTATGAAGCGCCCAGGTAATTAATGTCGAAAAAATGACATTAAACCAAATAGTATAGCCTTGCATAAATGTTCCATCTCCTAATTTGTCCATTTCCTTGAGAAGTCCAAAAGGCACTAAGATTACAAATATGAAAAGTATATAAGTAGCTATTGAAGAGAAATTCCTGGGATAAGGAAAGTTTTTGATACGTTCTGCTTTACCCTGATTATCGGTAAATCTAATAATTGACTGCTGCAAGATTGTCCATTGAAAATCATTAATCGTTCCCTGAGCTTTCAAAGCGGACAATTCTTCAGATTGAATTGCAGTAAGTTGGGTGGCCCTGTTTTTCTTAGATAAAATATATGATCTTTCAGTGGAAGACAGGTACATCTCAAGTTCCTCTTCTAAAACAGATTGCTGTTCTGGAATACGGTATCTATTTTTCCTAAAATCTCTATTTCTGGCATCATTCATATTTTCCCAAGATCTAGATACCGAAGTGCTGTAAGCCAAGCAAAATGTCTGTAAAAAATTCTTTTAACTATATCTGAATCTTTTCCCCCAAGACAATCCCGTAGCGTATATCCAAAACTACGGCTGTCATTGATAATCGCACCGTAAATCTGCCTGGCTTCCCATATGCGATTATAGCTTGCATTATTTTTAAATCCCACTATAAAAGCAACTGCAGTCCCAGTAATAGCAATAGGCTGCCACGGCAAGCTTATAAATTTCCAACCCATCGCATAAAGAAAAGTCGGAATAAATGAGATGATTGAGAGAATAATAATTTCTTTCTGAGTCCATCGGAAGAATTCCAGTGGAGAATAACGTCTTCCTGTATGCATTTGTATTTTTTGTTAAAAATATGAAATTTTAACTAACATAATCAAATGACAGATAGAATGAATAAAAAAATCCCACAACTATAAAGTTGCGGGACTAAGCGATCCGGACGGGACTTGTTAGTTTTTAAAAGAGTCTTTATTAATCATACTTAACAAAGATACTTTTTTAAAAGACCCCTTATTTTCCCCCTCTTATTTTATTACTATTTGTAGCATCTTGTGAGTATTCAAATTTAATAAAATCTGCTTACTTATGCAACAAATTAGTCAGGTTAATCTTTAATAATTTCCTTTACTTTTTCTTCATCAATGCCGGTATAGATACAAAACTCTGAAACAGTTAGAAACTGGTGCTCTTTCTTATTTAGTTCCTGCATAATTCTACGGATGAGGTTACGACTATAGCGTTCACTACGCCCAGTGATTCTCTGGACATCTTTGGGGTAAATACAAAGTCTCTGCATTCTCTTTTTCATACTCTATCCTTGCTTTTGGTTAGGAGTTGCTATACTGATTATGCGGTGACTCTGCAAATGTAAAATAATTCTTTTTCTTCCTCAAATGGAAACTTATTCCCTATTCGGCAAAAACGGTCTGTATCGGTACGCAAACTTGTTCTGAATCTACATTTTATGAAATTTTGTCTCGTGAATTCACCAAGGTTTAAAAGAATGAACCTCATCATTCTAAAATTAATTTTTTAGAATTTAAGAAAATGGCAAGACAAAGAAGTATTATAAAATTGGACGGAACGATTGGAGGAATTACCTTCTACAAGTCCAAAGACGGTTATTTAGCCAAAGAGAAAGGCGGAATCCCTGCAGAGAGAATCAGAACTGATCCTGCGTTCCAATAATCCAATTTTGAATCACTTTTTTGAGTTCTGAAAGACGAAGCATATCAATCACGCTTCCGCAGAGATGTGGATGGAAGAATCTATTTTTCCAAAGGGTATAAAATATCCAGTACAGGTTTTCTTTTTCGGTTTCATTCCTGCAATACAGAATAAAACAGTTCGGACAAGGTTCAAACATTGGCTTTCCTGCATTTCTTCCTCTTGATAAAATGAAAATTGAATTTTCAGGCGTTTCCTTTTCAGGATTATAAGTGCGTACTTTGAAATTGAGCATAATTCGGGATTTAAAATTGATGCTCACGAAATATTTTGAAAAGAAAACCAAGAAAAAACCGAAAAAAAAAAAAAAAGAAAGCTGATTTAATGGAGGCGGGGAATTGTTTCAAGGTTTTTTGGAAAAAATTTTTGGCCGAGGTTCGGCTTCCAAGAATTACAAATAATCTGCTAAACTTTTTTTATAATATTTTCAAAATTTTTTCCAAAAACCCGCAGGGCCTGACCTTTACACAATATAGCGGCTGGACTGGGAAGCCTCCTAACTTGCTTTGCTTTTTTTATTTTTTGTGTACTGATTGATTCACTAACTTTAAAAGAAAAATGCCAAGAAAAAAAGAACGTCCAAAATTCATTCACAAGGCTTCAACTCAAGAGTATTTACACTGCCTACAGAATATGTCCAACTGGTCGAATATTTTATTATCCCAAAATAATAGGAAAACATACAACGATTTTCTGAAATGGATTTTAAAAAATGATTATTTCAAAACAAGTGAAAACCTTACTATTGCTCACATTTCGAAACAGAGCGGATATTCTTCTGCTAAGGTTTCAAAATGGTTACAGGAAATCTATGAGGGAATCCTTGAACTTAATGAGAATAGTCCTGAATTATTTTATACTGAATCCGGGATTCAGGTGGAGCTACGCATACGCTATTATGATAGCTTTTGTTTCTTCTCAATGACACTGCCGGTAGTTCCAAAAGTTTATGAATCTTTTGAATTTTTCTTTATTAAAGCTAAAATGGGATGGACAAGATTTTGGGTGAAAGATGTTGAATATACTGTTGATAATAATAAAAGCTCTATCTATGTTTTCCTGGAAGGTGGAATACTCAATCGATACCGGGAATTAGCTGTTGAAAAAGCTTTATTTAAAGGACAGATTTCGCATAGAGACGAGTATGAAAAATTCGATTTTGAAATTGATGATTTAATTCTGGGAAGAAACCGGGAATTGTATGGGTAAACAGCCCGCACAAAAAGATGCATTCTGAAAAGTTCTATAATTGATAAAATTTCTTTCGATAACTAAACGTAAAGAGCGATGGAAAAAACAGCGGTATGGAGTGCTGAAAGAAAATGCTTTTTATGGAATTGGATGAAAAGATTTAGGCGCAGGAAGGAATGGCAAAAGTATTTTCATCAGCACGGAGTACTGCTGTGCGCTGTGACGGAAGCGGATACACAGCTTGCCTGTGTATTGGCTGGAGGAACTGGCAAAAGACTAGATTTCTACATCTTTTTGTGCATCCTATTAAAAATGGGTGGGTGGGAAAAAAGCGTTGGCAAGGCGATGCTGCAAAAGGGCTACGCCCGTTGCAAGGAAAGCATTTAACATAATCTCAAATTATAGGCACCTAATGGCTTTTGCACGGAGCGTAGCTGTGCGGAGTAGAGAGCAACGTTTCGCAGTTGCCGTGCGTATAATTTTGATTATGTTACTTGCTGCGGGAAGGCGAAGGCTGAAAGTTATTTTACATCATTATTGAATTTTGTTGCCATAAATTCTTTTACCTCTTCTTCAAAATACTGTTTAACGAACTTCCCGTTTTCATCTTCGCCAAATTCCTGTTTTATTACTCTTGCTCGTCCGGTATTTCTTGTTTGTTTGTAATTCTGTATAGTTTTCGGTTGATGGTAATTGATATAAAACTTTACGGTATTAACCTCTTTTTTTTAATCAAGATTTAGTATTTTATTATTAACCTCTTCATAAGCTACAAATCCGAAAATTCTGTTTTCTTTCAGATGAACCAAATCATCACGCAATTTTTTAATATCAATAATTACCTTAGCTTTCCGTGGATGATCTTCAACAAAATTTTTAGAAGTAACAGCCGGAATTATTGTTTTGAACTTATTCTCAAATGTAAGTTTACGCTGTATGGTATTTTTATCAATTTTCTTACCCTCAAATTCCACTTTTGCAAAATCTGGCAAACATTGATTCATAAAAGATTCAAGAGCCAAAAAAGAAAAAATAACGCCAATAGAACCAACTTTAAAAATATAGCTGAAAGCAGTTGAGCTTTTCCACCGAAATTCACTTTATTTACCTTTTAAACTATCCATAAGAAAAATTCTGGCTTCATCAATTTGGGGAAGAACATCATAAGCTACAGAAAAATAATATGTTACCGGATTTTCTTCCAATAAGGTAAATATTTTTCCTTTATATTTCAACTATTCACTGCAAAAACACCATTATTGGTTATTTTCATATAATGGTTAAGAGGATTTTTCAATGCTTTTCTCACCTCTTTTTCAGATGTCGCCTTATAAACTTCCTGTTTCAATGCTTTACGAACTGATTTTAATTCTTCTTTGAGTTGCTGTGTAAGGTTTGTATAAGTAATTTTTGTTCCCATAAAATTTTAGATATTAAAAGGATTAATTTCTTCTACTTTATCATTCGCCCAATTTATCCAATCTTTTAATTCTTGTGTAAGTTTATTTTCTGCAATAGCCCTTTTTTCTACTTCTAAAATAAATTTTTGAATCACAGTATATTCTTCAAAACTTTTAGAGTCCAACCGGAGTTTATTAAATTTTTCTTCTTCAGCTTTTCTTTTAGATTCCTGCTCTTCTTTAATTTTCTGTTCTTTTTCCTGAATCTCTTTAGCAATTTTAACTTTTTCCCTCCATTCTTTCTCTTCCTGAACTTTTACTTCAACCCAGGCAACAATACGAATTATCTTTTCTTCCAATCTTATATTAGATGTTTCGGTCCATTCTTTTTTATCACTATATTCTCCAGTTGTCAAAATAAAATTACCTGTTGGAACATATTTATAAGAAGGATAATTAGATTCTTCATTTGGAACTCTTCTATGGTGCTCTCTTAAATCGAAAGGTATTTTAATTCCGTCTATTACCATTTTTGTATTGTAATATTCTCTTTCAAAAGAGAAACCTCTATACCTTAATAATTTTATAAAAGCATCCATTAATCTGAATGCTCTTTTTTTATTTTTGTCTGCTACACTTATAGAAAGCTTAAAAAGTTTATCATCTCTATAAAAAATATCATTTTTAGATTTTTTATAGTATTCTTCTGTATTTGTAATCAGAATATCAGGTTTGTTTAATTTAGGGGAAACTTTGACGGGTGCTTTTGGATCCGAAGTTATTTCATCCACAATTTTTTGTATAAATGACATTTTTAAATCATTTAATTCCTTTCTGGAAATCAGTTTATTCGGAGACATTTAACCCAAAAGATTTAATTAGTAAGTTGTATAAATCATTTACAACTATATTACCAGCACCCATTTCTTTAAACAGACTCTTATCCGGTAAATCATCTTTAACGACAGTTATAAATTCTTCTAAATCATTTTTGATATTTTTTGGAAGATTAAAATTATTTTCATCATTTAACAGAAGAGCTAATCTGAAAACATCTCCTTTGTGTTTCTTTAACTGTTTTTCTTCTACCTTTTCCCCATTTTCCTTTCTGGCTTTATAGTCCAAATATGCACGGGCTTTCAGACAAATCAATGCCTCTGTATTGGCTTTATGAATGTTTTCTCCTCCTTGACTGCGTTCTATTGTGAAATTATAATAATCATCGTTCATCAGAATAGCAGACAAGCTTGAAATATCCGTATCTACAGGAATTGGCGTCAGATGAGATTCTTCTTCCAAAGAATCTAACAAATCCGGAATTCTGGAAAATAGCTCAATCTGAAAAGGATATTCTTCATTTTCAGGTTTCAAAAAACGGTAATACTTTCTATCCTCAGTACTTTTTTCTTTATCACCATAATTTCCCAATCTAATAAATTCCCAAAAATGTTTTACAAATTCGGGTGTGAGTGCTTCCACTATTAATATTATATCAATATCTTTTGTTGCTCTTGGTGTTAATCCTATTTCATTAATATTTATATCACAAGCCGTTCCTCCGATTATTACATAATTCTGCTCAAAATCTTTGAAATGTTCTCTAAAAATATCCAGTCCTCTTACCATATATATTTATTAATAATCTGTTCTAGTGCCATTTCTGTTCTTTCATCAATGAAATTATCTTTCATACTTAAATAAAGAGATAGGGGATCTACATTATTTTTTTTTGTAATCCCTTCAGATAATAATAAAGGATCATATTTCCACACCTGGATAAAATATGTTCCGTCTTCTTTATTTGAATTCATAAACTCTTTATTCTTTTTTAGTTTATAGAACTCATTCCTTTCTATAGCGCATCCATACTGGTTTCCCGGATTCATATCTGTATATTCTTCCAAAGCTGTATAACCGGTTCCCAGAAAGTTTTCTGGTTTTTCATCTGTATATTCAACTCTAAATACCGGATTTACTAAATAGTTTTCTGCTTTTTTCCAAAGTTCCGGAATATCATCTTTAAAAATAATGTGCTTTTCCTTGTTCCCTTCCACATTTATTAACTCCAAATCTTCCAGATTTTTCACAGCTTTTGTAATTCCCATCTGAGTATATCTGAACTTTTCTGATAATACCCGGAAAGAGTATTGACTCAAATTATCCTCTCTATGTAAAATGTAATATAGGATTAATACCTGAGCAGAAGGCAATAATGTTTCTGCCTTTTTATAATTGCTAAAATTCTGAAAGTGGATTAATAAAGGTGCCAAAAATAATTGTTTGCCAGGAATGATAAAACTGATTTTATTTTCCAGCAATCTTTTTCTTACTGAGAAACTTATATTTTCAGCAACAACAGCTATTGGCTCTTCTGTTATTCCGTGTATTATATCTATCTGTTTTATGAGCTGTGTTATATTTAGTATTTCATCTTTTACCAGCATTAATATTACTTTCTGACCATAAAGTTGTGTAATATAAAACTCGTAATTGTTTTTAAATACAAATGGCAACTGTTTAAGCACTTCTATATTTAGTTCTTTCAACAGCACCTTCTGCCCGATTACTTCATCTATGTATTCTATTAGTTCTTTCTGTAGCATAATAAACCTATTTACTTACAATAAACCTATTAAGTTTATTATGCAAATATAGGTTTATTATATTAATTATCAATAACTTTATTATCATTAACATCTATAACAGCATCATTTCTAAAACCTACATTTTCTCCATATTTAACATATCCCAGCTGATTAGTAATTAGTTTAGTATGTCCAATTGTAAAATTTTTAGTATTACTATGGTGATGTCCATATATCCAATAATCTATTTCAGCTCTTTTTATAACATCTTCTAATTCTACGGCAAAAGCTTCATTAATTATACTATCTTTATATTGATCAGGATAATGAAGAAAAGTCGGGACGTGATGCGTGATAACGATTTTCTTTCTGTCATTTTTAGAGGAAATTACATTTTTCATAAAATCCAAATTCTCCTGATACAACTTATTATAATCTTCCGTATTAAATAATCGATCCCCTTTCTTAATTATTCTAAAATCTGATAATGATTGCTGAATAATAAAACGCTTTTTCTCCGATAATTTTGACCAAAGTGTTGAAAATATCAATTCTGTATTTTCTATTTCTTTCACTTTATTATTCAGAAGGAATACATTCTCTCTGATTTTTTCTTCAAAGCTTCCGGTTCTTTCGCTAATATCACTGTAATAATATTCGTGATTGCCCGGAATCCAGAATACCATTTTGAAATGATCTGACAAATACGTTATGAAATCCTGATGCTTATCTAAAGCTGCAAATGGAATAATATCACCCGCCAAAAGTAAAATTTCGGCTTCTGGCTGAATCGGGTTTTCTTTTAGGAAATTTTTGTTTTCCGGAAATTCTAAATGTAGGTCTGAGCAGTACTGGAGGAACATAAAAAACTAATTTTCAATTTAGCTGGTTATTCTATTGATACATTCCCAAAGGTTATTCTTTACTTCTTTGCTCCAAAACCTCAGGACTGTCCAACCGTTATTAGTAAGGTACTCATTAACTTCCTGATCTCTTTCTATATTTCTCCCAATTTTTTTATGCCAGAATTCCTTATTAGATTTTATCCTTAATTTTTGTGTTTCCCAATCTTTACCGTGAAAGAATTCACTATCAACGAAAATGGCTACTTTATGCTTTTTAAAAGTTAAATCAGGTTTTCCGAAAACTGATTTATTATTCTTTCGATATCTATACCCTAAATGCCATAATGCTTTTGCCAGACGAACTTCATCCTTAGTTCCAGTCGATTTGGTAGCACGCATATTTTTTGAGCGTTGTTCAGGTGTATGGACATCCATAAATTAAGCTTGTATAATAGAATCATAAATTTCGTCTATGTTAAAATCCGGAGATCCTTGCCTAGAATAATAAAAAGAAAATCGCGCAACAATATCTTTAGTGAAGCTATTATTTACAGATGTTAATCTTGTGTAATTACTAATTGTTTCATTTTTAGGAACTGACTTCAACAACTGAAAATCAATTAATCCAGCCGATAAGTTTTTATAATCAGGTAAAAAATGATATTTAGGGACACTATTTTTTATTAAATTTTTCAGTTTTGCTGTAGCATTATTTTTTTTGTCTTTACCTATTTCAGCATCATTAATGATTGACTTTAATTCTGAAATCTGTCCATTTTCTTTATGCTCAATTTCAACCAATAAAACATTTTCGGTTTTACCTTCGTGGGCTAAATCACAAGACGGAGTAAGTACGATAAACCTTTTTTGAGATTCATTTTCAATTAATACATCTCCTGTAAATAATATATTTTTAATAGGCGGCGTAATGTATATTTCCGCAGGATGATAATTCTCAAAATTTGATTCTGTTGTTAATTCTAAATACTCTTGTATATGTAGTAAAATATATCTTAATAATACTTTATGTTTTTGTTCGGAAGTTCTTGAATCATCATTAATCCAGATATCCATTGAAGATGATAAATGTTCCCAAAATATTTTATTTAGATATTCATCTATTTTACCTTTCTTTCCTAAAATCTGTATAATACCTGTGTCATAAATCTCTTTTAATTCAGAAAGAACATTTTGAAAATTTCCATCTCTTGATCTTTTTTTAAAAAGAAAATTTTCTTCTCTTTCAATTTGGGAGATACTGCCAGAAACAATAAAAAGGGGAAATCTCAGTTTGTCAACAATTTCGTTTACCAATTCCATACCTTCTAATTCGATTGAATTGGAAGATAATTTTAAATCCACAATTGCTGCATCATAATCTGAACTTAACAATGCCTGCTTAGCATCTTCTAAATTATCAATGGCTAAAGTTGTAATTTGAAAGTCGTTTTTTTTGTTAAAAGAGTCAATTACATCTTCATAAAGCTGAATCTGACTTTTGTCATCTTCTACAATTAATAATTTCATAGTTTTTAGTTTTTTAGTTTATTGTATTTTTACTTCTATTTTAAAAAAAGCACCATCTTCAGAATATATAGCCTTTAAATCACCATCATTTCTATCAATAGCTTCTCCAGCTATTGCAAGCCCAAGTCCTGTTCCTCCACCAGTTTTATTACTAAATTCAGGTTCAAAAATAATTTCATTTTCAATTAAATGTTTTTCTATACCTGGTCCTGAATCTCTATATTCAATAATAAGTAAATCATCTTCTTCATACACATTTATACTTATCTTTTTAGGTTTATCTCCATTACTCTGCAACCAGTACAAACTATTATCAACCAGGTTAGTGAGAACAATATAAAAATCTTCTTTCCAACCATATACGGTTTGGTTGGTATCACAATTAATTTCCACTTCTATATCCTTTAAATATGGAAGAAATACATCTAAAACATTATTAATAGTATCAAGTAGATTAAAGTCTTTTTTACGATCTCTTTTTTTTGCGGACAATGGATCTAATTTTCCAAAAAGATTAATAAAAATTTGTCCTTGTTCTTCTACAACTGATAACCTATTAATTATTTTATCCAGTAGCTCCTGACTAAAATTATTTTCCAATTCTTTTGACCAATCATAAATTAAAGGTATTTGATTTTTAAAATATCCCAGAGGTTTTCGTCCTTCGTGCAAAACTACATTAACAATTTTTCCAACAGTAGCTTGTCCCTGATATAAAGCAATTACTTGTTTTAATTCATCTGCAATCTTATTACTCTTCTCCTCTTTGTCGGAAATTATTTTATTTATCTTATCCCTTTTATCTTTTCCGATACCTAAAACATCGAGTTCTTTATCAATTTTTTCTTGGAGATCCTTAAAATTATAGAGAGCTTTTATTTTTTCATTTATATCTCTATTATTTCTTCCTAACCCTACACTCTGTCTGTAAGCAAATCTTCTGTTTTCAAGTTCTTTCAAAACTTGTTTTGCTATTTCTCTCAAACCGAAATATTCTGCATTTTCTCTCAAACCATCTCTCGCAGATTTTTCAACTAGTCCGGAGGAATCCTCTGATTGTATATGAATAAATCCGATTACTTGGTCACAGCCTACTCTTAGCGACGGATTTTGAACTCTTTCGTTGTCTAAGTATAACCAATCAAATCCTGCATCCCCTAATGGTCTTATTCTAAAACCATTTCGGTAAACTCCGACACCATTAAATGTATCCAGAATTATGCGAGCCTCTCTTCTTCCCACATATTCACCTGTTAATGGATCCCTTAATCCTCTTTCTATTAGACCGTCAATAGAAGCAGGATCTCTATCGAATACTCTAAAATCTACCCTAAGTTCATCACAATAATTCTGCTTATTTTCATTTGAATCCTGATTAAGTAAAATCTTGAACTCCTTTAATTCTTCAATCGGAAAACCTTTAATTCTATTGTTTTCAAACTTTAACTTAGCAGTGCCATCCTTGGATACACTTCCTGCTATTCTATAATCGAATAACTCAAATAGTGGATATGGTTCTATTATTTCGGTGACATTTGAATAACCTTCAAAAGGGAAGTTTCCTAATTCAAGAATTATTTTGAACTGATCCTCATCTTCATTTTTTAGATCTTTTTCTATTGGAGGAATAAGTTTTTTTAATTCTGATTTTAAATTCTTTAATTGTTTAGCATCCCATTCATAAAGGTGATTTTCGTCACCCATTATAATTATTTCAGTGCCACTAGTTCTATTAGTTTTAAAATTTTCAATCAATACATCAACATCGTTTAGATATTTAGCATCCTCAAAATGTTGCCAAATTAAATATAAAGTAGTTAAGTCTCCAGATTCATCAATGGTTTGCAAAACCAAATCATCACCAATTATAGATGCAGAATAACGGCCAATTCCTTTTTTGCCTTGCATTATTCTTTTTTTCGGACTAAGTTTTCTATATAATTTATCATCAGTAGAAGGAACCATCCACTTATCTGTAACAGTTTCAAAAGACATTCCGTGACCTTCATCTTTTATGATAACTCTTATTCCTTTTAATATCTTTTCTTCATTTCCTTCAAAGATTTTCTTTTCAAAAGGTAATAATGAAACTTTACATACCGGAGAGTCTGCATCATAAGCATTTTTAACTAGCTCAACAATTGCTGCATATTTATCTTTTATAAGATCTTTGCCAATTGTAATGATATGTCTTCCAGCAGGTCTTATTTTATATAAACCATCTTTAATTTTAAATTCTTCACTCATAATAGATCTTTCATTTTTTTTGCAATAGCATATGCCATTAACGGTGGAACGGCATTACCTATCTGTTTAAATGCGGCAGAACGCGAACCTTCGAAATAGAAATCATCAGGAAAAGATTGTAATCTGGCAGCTTCTCTCACCGATATAGAACGACATTGCTCTTCATCAGGGTGTATGTAATAATGTCCGTCTTTCGCTATGTGCGCTACAACTGTATGTGAGACTCCTGTTCCATTGACAACTTTAAATCTATCAATAAATGAATCTTCATTTTTATGTGTTTTTAATTCCTCCGGTAAGTCCGGATATTTTATTCTTATCTGCTCGTGATTCCACTTGTGAATAGCAGTTTTGTAAATAGCTAAATCCCTTTTGTTGTGAGGTCGGGAAATATGCTGGGTGACAAAATCAATTCCGTTTCGCAGATTAAATTTTTCAAGATACTTATTTTTTTGTTCTTTGTAATTTATATACTGATACCCCTCGCCAGGTTTTAATTTCGGTAAATCCTGAAATGCTTCATTTACGGTATATTTTTTTTCTGATTTTTCAAAATCGGGAAATCCAAAATCAGATTCTTTTTTCCATCCAATAATTATAATTCTCTTTCTAGCCTGTACAACTCCATAATCTGATGCATCAAGTGTATTGTGATACACTTCATAACCAAGCTTTCTGAAATATGTTTTTAAATTTTTGAAATGCTGCCCTTTATTTGCACTTAAAATTCCTGGGACATTTTCAAAAACGAATGCTTTAGGACTAAATTCTTTTAGAAATCTCCCGTATTGAATATATAATTTATTACGCGGATCATTTTCTATATTATCCTGATGCCTTCCTAACAGTGAATATGCCTGACAAGGCGGACCACCAATTATTAAATCAATATTTTGTCTTTCTTCGCTGAGCTTTTTGAAAATTCCTTTTATTGAATTATCGTCTATTTCAACGTTTATAACAGAATTTAAAATTTCATCCGGTATATTTTTGTAAAATTCTTCTCGGTTTATTTCCTTTTTTATATATCTATAATACACATCTAATTTATTTTCTGATTTAAGATAATGATAAGCAGCTCTCGTCTTTATAGTAAAACAGGCTTCTTCATTCATCTCAATATGAGCAATAGGATTAAATCCTGCATTAATAAAGCCTTCAGACATTCCGGATGCGCCCGCAAACAGATCTATAAAATTTAGTTTACTCATTTTATTTTTTCAAGTTCCAAATGACCATATAGTTTTTCTGCAATTTCTTCAACCGGAATTTCCAGAGCTAAAGCAATCAGGTATAACTCCTTAGCTTTCATTACAGTATTTTCATTTCTACTAAGTTCACTTAATCTTGCTGAACTTATTCCAGTTATTCTTGATATAGCAGATTTATTTACTAGTTTTTCTTTAAAAATTTTCCCTAACGCCGTCATAAATTATTTTTTACCAATCAAATATATTCATTTATTTTAATAATTCTGTATATTTTTTTAGATTTTCTAAAAATTTTATTTATTTTAATCCTTAAACCCTCTTAATTAACAAAGAGATCCTACAACTCGCTTTTTCGTGTCATCAAAAAAAACAAATTGATATGTTTTCTACCCACTTTTTCTACATACCTTCTGTAAAAATATAATTAATCAGAGAACCTTAATTTTTAATAAATCAACTATAAAAAAGTAGTTTAAGTTGATTTACAGGTTATTCTTTTTTAACTCTATTAATTTTTCCACCCACCTTTTCTACCCACTTTTCAAAATTAAAATCCTATGTACTATTTAATTTTGTCCCAAAAATTGACAAAATTTGGGACAAAAAATGAAAAATGCTTTATTTCCTCTTATCCCCCGAAGTTTCCTCATACCCAAACAAATTAAACATTTCTCTCATTCTTGAACGAAGGCGATTGCCATATTGGGATTCTATTTCTGTTGCGGAGAGATTGGTCGTGAGGTGGGTGATGATGCCTTTTTCTTTGAATAAATCATATCTGGTCAAAAGGATTTCTGCCATAACGTTGCAATCGTTGCCGAAGTATTTGGAAGTGGTTTCTGTACCAAGATCATCAAAACAATAGGCTTTTGGGGTTCTGATGTCGTGACTAAAGTTGCCGTTGGAATATTTTTCTAAAATTTCATAACCAGACTGCATAAACTCTGACACAATATGACGGGTAGAAACAATACCGTATTTTGATGCCGGAAAATTGCAAGATCTCAAAATTTTGAATAATGTTGTTTTTCCACAACCAATTGGCCCCGACAACAAAATCCCTTTGTTGAGGTCAAAATTCATTTCTTTTGCTACCAGATCATCCTTTAGCATCCACGCTACAAGAGCGAACACAATTCCTTTTTCGGATTCGGAGATTACATATTCTTTGCCGATAAATTTTGATGCTTTTCTTCGGAACCAGGGAATTATTTTGTTATAATCATAACGGCTCTCGATAACTTTTTCCGGTAGTTGCATTGAGATTGGTGGATTTAGTTGTGGTGAGATTTTTCGTTGAGTTCTGAATGACATTAAATTTTTTGGAATTCAGCAACCAATTTCTTGCGGCTGCCTGCCAGTTTTTCATTTTGGATTTTCCGCCGACTAACCAGCCGTTGCTTTCGTAATGATTGAAGAATTTTTCGGCTTCTTCGGATGGTGCCTCTTTTTCTGCGAAATACATTTTTACTTCGGAGATACGAGGTGGGTAAAATTTGGTTGTTGGTTGATCGTTGTCAGTTGATAGGAATTCTTCATTTTTCTGTACTATTTTCGGAATGGCAATGTGAGACCCTGAGATTGCTTCGTCATTTCGCTTTGCTTCATTTCTCGCAATAACAGTTTCGGGTGGGTTTACAATAGTTTTATTGTTTGATATGTTTGTATTGTTTATAGAAGGTATTAATGCTTGTCTATTACCTGTTTCGATTTTGATACGAGAGTTGTTCATTTCTTGTTTAATGGTTGTACGTTTTTTAGTATTCCTTTTGTTCAGATTCTGAACTTCTGAATTTTCAAAATTGTAAAGGTTTACCAGACTTCCTTTATATGGATTAAAGGATGGAATGTATTCGATATAGCCAAAGTTTTGCAGTTCTTTGATGCATTTGTGATAGGTACCTAAGGCTGAGATTTTGCTTAACCTCATCATTTCGTTTCTGGAAATGCTTATCGGATTTTGGAAGTGATTGATATTCCAGAATTGAAACAGGGCTAAATACAAGCTGATATGCGTAGGATTCAGGCGTTCGTCCTGCTGGATTTTGTCGTAGAAGCCTGTGAGGTGGCGGATGTAGTTCATAGTGGTTGATGGTTGTCGGTTAATGGTTGATAGACTCTTCGACAGGCTCAGAGTGACAGATTGCTTCGTAGTCGTTCCTCCTTCTCGCAACGACATTATTTTTCGTTGAAAAGTTTTTCAATGTCCTGATAGTTGTAGTAGATTGTTCCGCCAACTTTGGAATATCGTAATGTTCCATTTATACGGAGGTTTTGCAGAGTTCCTGAGGAAATCTTCAGTAGTGCTTTGACTTCTGAAGAGCGAAGCCACAACTTTTGTTCAGTAGTTTTGATATGGAACAAACTTTTAATTTCTTCCAGCAATTCGGTTTTGAATTCCTGAAGATCTTCTTTGGTGATGATGCTGACTGCCATAATTTTAGTTTTAAGATTATGACTTCAAAATTGTGTGTTTTAAATAGAACTTTTTCAGAAGGTTTACCGAAGTTCTGAAAGATTTTTATTGAAAAAAATATAAAATCTATTATTTACAGTAATTCATCAGCATCGTCCATTTTTCTTGTAAGCACTTCTTTCAGAAAATCCAGAAATTTTGTTCTTGCATTTTTTCTTTCCCTCAATTCGAGGAAGCTGCGATGGTATTGCCCAAGATCTACATTAAACATTTTTTCAAAAAAATCTACTGTTGCATTCAGCTCCAATTGTCCGTGGTTAAGAACTCCTGCAGCATTTAAAGCATATAGCAATTCTATGAGAGAAACTTTTGTTCCTGTCCAATATACTGCTGATTTTGGCAGAACTTCTGACTGACTTCTGTTCTCTTTTCTGTCCAGGTTAAATAACTGATCTTCCAAATACACCTGAATGAGGTCGTTTGCCAGAATTTTTGCCACTTTGAAGTCGTGGGAAGTACAAAAGTCCAAATCTGCTTCGAAATAGAAGCTATCTAAACTCTGTTTAATATCAAACGTTCCGCGGAGAAAATATTTGTAGTCAAAATAAGTGCTACCTGTTCTGTAGTATTTGTAGAAATCGAGATTATTATCAAAAAAGCGTTTAAGCTTTATCAGTTCGTTATTATAGTATTTTTTAACTATTCTTACTCCTCCGTATGGTTTTTTGGTTTCTATTTTATAAATGGAATTGTAGTAAATTCTTTTGGAATTGAATTGTGGTTTTATTTCTTTGAAAAATAGCATTTCTTCCTGTTGTGATTTGAAATTATATTTAGAAATCAGTTTTTTAAGCTTATTTATGGATTCTATACATATCTCCAGAGCTTTTTCGCTTTTATGAACCAAATTATCCGTCTCCAAATCTATAAAATAGAGCTGTTCTGTAAGATTGTGTAATAATGTCTGAGTGCGGTTTATCATTAGTTTTTTATTAAAAAAGGAGGCAAATAAGCCTCCTCATATTAAACCAAAAACATTTTTTTCCATTTGGTGACGGTATTTCTGCTAAGCTTGAAATGATTTGCAAGCCGGCTATTGTTACAATTGTGTTTTTTCTGATAATCCAATATTCTGAGAATATCAGATTTGTGATAGGAACGATGTTTTTGATTGGAGGTTTCGTTTTCTCTACTGATTCCAAATATTTCTGTATTGATTTTTACGATGTCCATTGCAGAAAGGTTTTCCTTTTGCAACAAAGGGATGCAAACTTTCTTTTTCTCAGGATATTTCGTGTCTAGAATATCCCTGAAAATTTGCTGATAGTTGATATTCTGTTTTAGCATATTTTAATTTTTTGAACTGTATCATTTTCAAAAATAACAAACAGGTAAAGTTTTCTACCTAACCAATTTTTTCTAAGATAATAAGACCAGATTTCTGAATGATAATAATTAAACTCTAATCCCAAATCTTCAATTATACTTTTCTTATCTTTTCCTATTAAATAACTGTAAGCTGATGTCTTCATAATAATTATTAGAATTAAATTCCTAAATAATATTCTCTTAGAGTACCTCTGTGAAAAAACAAATAAATCTTTGGCCGAAACATTTCCCAGAAGCCATTTTTATTCTGATGATATATCCATTCTTCTGATGATTTTGATTGAGGTTCCCCTAGTCGTTCTAGTATTATATCTGCTGGAAGCCCTATTAATTCTTCCAATACATCTTCATTTATTTTGCTTTTATTAAAGAGTATTTGCTGATCCATTTGTACAAAGTGGTTTTGGGAATCCCGTATCTCTCGATTACCTCATTTTTACTCATTTCATTTGTCTGGATTCTTTCAAGAATGAAATCTATTATTTCCCTAGTGTAAATGTTCTTTCGAAACTGGGGAAGAAGCGATTTTTCCCGATTAGGATTTTCCGATTTTATAGGAGCATAGAGAATCAAATGCTGGGAATAAATTCTGAAAAAATCATACTCCAAAAGTTTGCTCCACTTCAGAAGAATATCTGTGGGCAGATTTTCCTGCTGATACATTTCTATAACCTCATCTTCCGTACAATTAAAAAAATTACAGATGCGGAGTGTTTCCATCTCGCTTTCTGCAATTCTTTCTTTAATCATTTGTCCTATATGGATGTTTTTGAAATTTAGCATTTCTTCAATTAAT
This sequence comes from Bacteroidota bacterium, assembly GCA_023448955.1. Taxonomy (GTDB): domain Bacteria; phylum Bacteroidota; class Bacteroidia; order Flavobacteriales; family Weeksellaceae; genus Epilithonimonas. The sequence goes on along the minus strand of JAEXJU010000137.1, from coordinate 1,258 downwards.
TTTAAAAACTAACGGCTCAATAATCTGAACCGTTAGTAAAATTTGTGTTTCTAGAATCGTCTATTTTTTTAGTAATTGATCGATTTGTTTTTGCTGTTGTTTAACAATATCTTTTAATTCATCTATCTGTTTTTGTTGTTCTATAGTATGCAGATATAGTTCTTCCGCTTTTTCTAAAGCCTGAGTAGCCGTTGTGCCAATGTTAATTGAATACCCGTTCTCTGTTTTTTCCAATTCGTTGACAGAAGTTACGCCTGGTAAATGGTGGTTTTCTTTGATGAATTTTTCTGTTTCATATAAATTGGTAAACTTATAATTTGAATTCAATGTAGAATTTCCGTTATAATAATTCTGAAAAACATAATCAGGATAAGTGGAAACACTACCATTAATAGAACCACCCGCATTGATTCCACCCGTTGAAGCAATTTTTCCATACACCGTTAATGCTTCAGTCCCCAATCTTACACTTTCTGAATTTGAAGGATTAGCACCAATAACAACCCAACCGTTCCCAAAAGAATTATCGGTATTCATTCCATAATACCCTGTTATAAGATTTACCCTATTTGTAAAAGTAGTACCTTGTCCTACTTGAAATATAACATCACCTGGTGCATTGGCAGCCGTATTTGAACCTGTTGTATATTTATTAAAACGACCTAGTGACACACCGCTTCTAGCCGCTGTAGCCGTTCCTATACCTATTGCTACACTATGAGTAAATGAAGCAGTAGCACTATTACCAAAAGCCAATGAGTAATCTCCTGTAGCATTGGATGCAGCTCCTGCTGCAACAGAAAAATCACCAGAGGCACCAGTCGCATCACCACCAAGCACAACAGCTTTTACACCAGAAGCTACATTATTGTTCCCTCCCAATACTGCAGAATAGTTTGCGGAAGCTGTGTTCCCACTACCTCCACCAATAAATGTATTTCCTGCACTTGCTGTATTATAGGAGCCAAACACTGCAGCGTTAGTAGCAGCAGAGGAAACTGTATTATTTCCTCCGTAAGCAATTGCACTTTCTCCGTTATTAGTATTATTAGCTCCTCCAGCAAACGATTGATTATTGGTTGATTTATTATTATATCCAGAGGCAAAAGAACTTGCTCCAGATGCTATATTTAATGTACCTCCTAATACAACAGCATTAGCCCCAGAAGCTGTATTCCCAGTTCCTGTTGCAACAGAATTTGTTCCTACAACACCCGTTTGACCTGATCCTGCTCTGATTGCTCCTGCTACATCTAAC